>NZ_KV811665.1:38671-119384 GCF_001813175.1 Corynebacterium sp. HMSC069E04
AAACCTGCCGCCTCCTTTATTTTTTTATCTATTTCTTCCAGGGCTCGATAGGGTTTCCCTGCCACTCGGAGTTGCTCGGAACCTGGTCGCCACGCATCACCAAGGAGCCGGGGCCAACCGTTGCCACGCTGCCGATGACCGAGGCCGGCAGCGCCACCGAATGCGAGCCCAGGGTAGCGCCGGCCTTGATGGTGACGGTATCTAGGCTCATGACGCGGTCCTGGAAGAGGTGCGTTTGCACCACGGTGCCCGGGCCGACGGACGCGCCTTCGCCCACAAAGCACAGGTCCGTCTCCGGGAACCAGTAGGAATCGATCCAGGCGCCGCGGCCAATCGTCACGCCCAGCGCGCGCAGGCCCTGGTTGATTTCGCCCATGCCATAGGTGTGAGTAAAGAACCACGGGGCGGCCACCGCCTCCACGAAGGTGTCCTGTAGCTCGTTGAGCCACACGAAGGCGGACCACAGAGGGTGATCGCCAGCGGTCTGCGTGCCCACGCAGATCCACTTGACCGCCACGGTGATCGCCATCGCGATGGCGCCCGCCACCATGAGGATGAGGCCGCCGAGGGCCCAGGCGGTGGCGATGCCGAGGGCGTCGGCAAGAGCGTAGAGCGATGCCAACGTGCCCGCCAGCAACATGGCCGAGGTCATCGGAGCCAGCAGGCGCATGGTTTCAATCGCACCACGCGCGGCCTTGACCCCAAAGCCCGGGTTATAGGTGAGGGATTCGCCCTCCACACCGTCCACGTGGGCCTCCACGCGGCGCATGCGCTCCGGCGGGGAACCCCACCAGTTGGCACCGGACTTGGTCTTCTTCGGCGTCGAGGAGAGCACGGCAACCAGCGAGTTCTTCGATAGTTTGCGTCCGGGTCCGGTGATGCCGGAGTTGCCCACGAAGGAACGCTTGCCCACCTTGGTCTCACCCGTGAGCATCCACCCGCCACCGAGCTCATAGCCGCCGATCATGGTGTCATCCGCCAGGAACGCACCGTCCTTGACCTCGGTGAGCTTGGGAACCATGACGGCCGTGGAAATCTCCACGTCCTTGCCAATCGTCGCGCCCAAGGAACGCAGCCACGCTGGGGTGAGCTGCGAGGCATAGATGGGAAAGAGCTGCGTGCGGGCCTCGTCCATGAGGCGTTCGATGGCCCACAGGCGCCAGCCCTTGGCGGAGCGCACCGGTGCCACACCGGGCTTGATGCCCAGCGAGAGGATGCGCACGCCCAGCCAGGTCTGCAGCATGAAGGTGGCGAATGCCGCAAGCGCGCCCAGCGGGGCGAAGAAGATAGAGCCGACGAAGGCAGAGCCCTCGGTCACCGCGATGAGGGCAACGACCACGGCAGCACCCACGGCCAGCGCCACGATGGGCTGGAGGGCCAGCAAGATAGAAGTAGCGCCGTAGATGGCTACCCACCACGGGCGGCGCTTCGGGGCATGCGACGGGAAGCGATGCTTGGAGCGGCCCACCTTCTTGGCAGGAGATCCGGACCAGCGCTGACCGTCCTTGATCTTCTTGCGCCCAGTGACGGTGGAGCCGGCCTCGACGTGGGCATCCTTGCCCACGACGGTGCCTGGAAGCAGCGTCGAGCGCGCGCCCACGCGAGCACCTTCCTTGACCTCAATGGCGCCGACGCGCAGGATATCGCCGTCGAGCCAGTAGCCGGAGAGATCGACCTCGGGCTCAATCGCGGCGTGCTTGCCCAGGGTTAGCAGACCCGTTACAGGAGGCAGCGAGTGCAGGTCCACTCCGCGGCCCATCTTCACTCCCAGCGCGCGGGCATAGTTATTGACCCACGTCGCGCCCGCAATCGAGCGCGAGCCAGAAGCATCGGCCCAGCGTTCCGCTGCCCAAATACGCAGGTGTGTTGAGCCACCGCGCGGATAGTCGCCGGGTTTAATCCCGGCGGTGATAAGCCGCGCGCCGAAACCGCCGATGGGGATGCGGCCGATGGGGGTGACAAAGATGACGATAAGGAGGATGACCAGCCACCATGGCGTGGTCATGGCCCACTCCACGCCCAGCAGGTTCGCCAGGTTGGAGCCCAGCAGCAGCCAGGCCAGCCACGTCGTGGCGGCCAGCGTCATCACGGGGATCTGGATGAGTGTTTGCGCGAGGCGCGTGCCGGCGCCGACGGGCTTCACCTCGCGTGCGGGTCCGGCGTCCTCGACGGACTCGGCACCGGCAAGCTGCTCCGCCAGGGAACCCAGGCGCGGGTGGTCGTAGAGATCGCGCACGGCCACGGTGGGGAAGCGCTCGCGGATGCGGCCGACCAAGGTCGCCGCGGCCAGCGAGGTGCCGCCGAGGGAGAAGAAATCAGCGTTGACGTCCTCCACGGAAACACCCAGGGTGTCCACCCACAGCTCCGCCAGCCACTGCTCGGTGGGGTTGAGGCCGTCTGCCTCCACGCCCACTCCCGGCAGCGGCCACGGCAGGGCTTTCTTATCCACCTTGCCGGAGGTGCGAATCGGTAGCTCCTCCATGACGCAGATGCGCGGGACGAGCGCTGCCGGCATGGACTCCGCCAGGCGGGCGTGCGCGGCCTCGTGGTCGAAGCCGGCATCCGGGTCATCCAGGGAGACGTAGCCGACGAGCACGGACTCGCCGCCCGGTGTCTTCTGCACGGCCACGGCGGAGTTGTACACGTTCGGCAACGCGGCGACGTTAGCTTCGACCTCACCGAGTTCGATGCGGCGGCCACCAATCTTGACCTGGTCATCGACGCGACCCACAAAGTACAGGCCGTCCTCTTCCAGGCGCACGTGGTCACCGGTGCGGTAGGCGCGCTCCCAGCCCAGGGACTCCAGCGGCGCGTACTTCTCCGCATCCTTCACCGGGTCCAGGTAAGCAGCCAGGCCCACACCACCGATGACGAGCTCGCCCACCTCACCGATGTTCACGGGGACGCCGTGCTTGTCGACGACCACCAGGTCCCAGCCCTTCAGCGGCAACCCAATCGACACGGGCTTGCCCGGCAGCATGCGCTGCGCGCAGGCCACGACCGTGGCCTCGGTGGGGCCGTAGGTATTCCACATCTCGCGGTCCTCGGTGGCCAGGCGGTCCGTGAGCTCTTGGGAGCAGGCTTCGCCGCCGACGATGAGGAGGCGGATGTTGTCCAGGGCCTCGGCGGGCCAGAGGCCGGCCAAGGTTGGGACGGTGGAGACCACCGTGATGTCACGGCGAATCAGCCAGGGACCTAAGTCCATGCCGGAGCGCACCAGCGAGCGCGGGGCCGGAACCAAGCAGGCACCGTGGCCCCAGGCCAGCCACATTTCCTCGCAGGAGGCATCGAAGGCTACAGAAAGGCCAGCCAGGACGCGGTCCTCCGGACCGAGCGGACCGTGCGGGCTATCCACCAAAAAGAGGGCAGCCTCGGCATCAACGAAGGCGGCCGCGGAGCGGTGGCTTACGGCCACGCCCTTGGGCTTACCCGTTGAGCCGGAGGTGAAGATGATCCACGCGGTGTCTTCGGGTCGCGGTTCCTCGAAGGGGACGCCATCTCCACCGCCATCCTTTTCGTCGAACGCGGGGCGCGCCATCCGCGCCCCGCCCTCCCGCAACATGCGGAAACCTTCGTCGGTGAACACACCATCGATATCGGCCTCGCCGAAGACCATCTCGGCGCGCTCATCGGGGTCGTCGGCATCGACGGGCACGTAGGCCGCGCCGGCGGCGAGCGTGGCCAGGATAGCCAGGTAGAGCTCGCGCTTGCCCGAGGTCATGCGGATGCCGATGCGGTCGCCACGGCGCACACCGCTGGCGTGGAGTTCGGTGGCCCATGCGGAGACGTCGGCAAGCAGCTCGGCGTAGGTGAGGATTTCACCGTCGTCGAGGGCAGCAGCCTCGGGGAAGTGCTCTGCTGTGGTCTTAACGATGTCCCAGAGGGTGCGCGCCGGTGCGGCCTCATCACCAAGGAGGTAGTGCTTGGGGACCTCGGGCATTACCGGGGTCTCGGGCTCGTCTGTGTGTAGGGCATGGCGGCCCCCTGTACTGGGAAGATTATCGGGTTCCGTCATTTAAGCATCACTGCTTTCTGTATCGGCAGGTGTGTCCGCCGCGATGATGGCGGTGGCCAGTTTGCGCAGGTGCTTGAGCTGCTTGTTGGTGGACGCGTCGAGGGCTTCGTCCTCGGCCTTCGCTACCAAAACGGTGAGCTCTTTGTGCGCCTTCACGCCTTTCTTGGTGGAGGCAATGATTTGGCGGCGGCGGTCCTTGGAGTCACGCTCACGCTTAACCCAATTGCGAGACTCCAGTGAATCCAGCAGGCGCACCATGTCGGAAGCGTCAATGGCCAAGGTTTCCGATAGTGCGGACTGGGAGGACGCGGCTTCCGCAACCAGGCAGGTGAGAACCCAGTACTCGCGCAGGGTGGTCTTCTGCGTTTGTAGTGCGGCCTCGACGCCTTCGCGGGTGCGGCGGCGGAGGCGCTCCAGCTGGAAGGAGGGGGACTCTAGGAGCGAGGTGGGAATCGATACGGAGTTAAAGGTAGGCATGCCGACGATACTACGCGCCTACCGTAGCAAACTTAAATCATGGGTTATGGCCCACTAGTTTGGGTAAACCATGGGGCGGCCTTGGGCCTTCCATGCGTCCGTGCCGCCCTCGACATTGATGACGTCCCAGCCTTTCGCGTGCTCGAGGTACTGGCAGACCTGCATGCTGCGCCCGCCTGCATGGCAGATGACGTAGATATCGCGGTCTGGGTCAATCTCGTCGAGGCGCTCTACGAGGTCTCCCATCGGGATGTGCGTGGCGCCTTGGGCATGCTCAGTGTTCCACTCGTGGCCCTCGCGGACGTCGATGAGCTGGGCGCTTTCAGGTACTTCAGTGGGTTGTACGTTCTGCATGCGCACCAGCTTACGGGGTTTTCTTGCGGGACTGGTTGGGGCACTTTACTGTGAGGAGTACGGGGTGGGGTAATCAATCGGAGGGGGCTAAATGGAGGAGATTGTCGGCCGCGCAGGCGCAGCGGCAGCGGCCAAAGGTGAGGCGATCAAAATTACGCGGGGGCTGTACCTACCGCGTGAACCAACGGCATACGAGCTAGCGCAGGTGCTCAGCCGGCATTGGCCAGACAGTGCGTTGGACGGATACTCCGCAGCGATGGTGCTTCTTGAGCGGAAACCTGGCTTTCCACTGCAGCTCATTCGCGAAAAAGGCTTAGAGGATACGCGCTTTTATGTCGGTCGCCGTGCCCGCCCAAAGGGGGTATTCCCCTATGACGGGATAAACGTCTGTAATCCACTGCAGGCGGTGGAGGCCATAGAAGAAAAGCACGCGGTGAAGTTCCTGGAAACGTTCTTATCTGGTAGGGACGCGGAAAAGCGGCTGAAGTCGCTCTCCATGGACTTTCGGCGGTTCCCGCAACACACTCGGCGAGTGTTAGAGAAAGCAGTCATCGGTGCGGATAGTGTGCCCGAGCGGGCCCTTACTCGTGCACTGGAGCCCTTCTTTAAGGTGCTCAACAACGCGAAAATTGGCCCCTACCGGTGGGATCTCCTTTTAGAAGAGCACAAGATTGCCATCGAGGTCGACGGCTACGCTTATCACCGCGGGGAAAACCGCCGGCAGTTCGAGCTTGACCGCCAAAAGTTGAATGATGTGGTGCATCGCGGCTACACGCCCCTCCACTTCACCGCGACCACGATTGAGCATCATCTAGACAAGGTGGTGGAGCAGGTGCGCGGGGTGGCACAAGGGACGAAACGGTATCTGGACCCGCCGTGGATGTGGCACCGGTTCTTTGTGTGAGTGTGCGAGGGGGTGATGTCGTTCACGGTAAATAAGGCCGAAAAATCGCGAAAATTTGGGCCTTATTTACCGTGAACGTAGTCAAGATAACGTGCTCGAGGGGCGAAAGCATACAGCTGCTACCCGTGTGGAGTACGGGGTCAAAACGGCAGCGGCCGGTTTAGCGGTGCGCGGAGAGATACTCCAAGATTGCCTTGACGCGGCGGTTGTCTTCGCTGGGATCTAAACGCAGCTTGGTGAAGATATTGGAGACGTGCTTGGCCACCGCGGCGGAAGACAGGACGAGCTCGGCGGCGATGTCCTTGTTGGACTTGCCGCGCGACATCAATTCGAGCACCTCGCGCTCGCGCGGGGTGAGTTCGCCCAAGCCGCTGCGCCCAGAACTCATGAGGGCCTGCGCCACGGTGGGATCGATGACGGTACCGCCCTGGGCCACCACGTCCAAGCTGGAGAGGAAGTCCCGCACCTCGGAGACGCGGTCTTTCAAAAGGTAGCCGGTCCCGGCATCAGGGGAGTCGAAGAGCTCCACCGCGTATGCGGGGGCTACATACTGGGAGAGCACCATGACGGGTAAGCCCGGGTAGGCATTTCTCAAGTTCACGGCGGCTTTCAAACCGTCATCGCCCATGGCCGGTGGCATGCGCACGTCCGTGATGACGATATCCGGCAGCTCATCGCGCAGCTTGTCCACCACCGCCTCGAGCGCCGGCGCAGAATCCGCCTGGCCCACAATCGAATGCCCGCGGCGCTCCAGAAGGCCGGCGAGACCCTCACGCAGAATGGCGGAATCATCCGCCACCACGATTCTCAAACTCATTTCTTACACTCCTGACTGTCCGCGATCGAGAAGAAGAGGAATCGAGCACGCCAGCCTCGTGGGCCCGCCCGGGGGAGACGATAAAGTCATCTCTCCGCCGAAAGCGGCGAGGCGCTCGGCCATCCCCGCTAGGCCGTGACCTTGTACAACCTGCGCGCCGCCCGGCCCCTCATCCACCACGGTGATTTTTAAAGAGGCATCTGCGGTCACTAAAACGGAAACCGGCGCGCCGGGCGCGTGCTTGGCCGCATTCGTCAGAGCTTCCGTGCCGAAGAAGTAGCCGCAGGCCAGCACGGAAGCGGAGAGTTTTGGCAAAGGATGCGGGGCGAAGACGCTGACGTGGGGGCCGTGGGAAGAAGCAGCGTCGGCAAGCGCGGCCACCAAACCATGATCCTGCAGGACCTGCGGGTGGATGCCGTGCACCGTGGCACGCAGGGAGTGCAGGCCGCGGTCCACGTCCTGCTTGGCGGCGGTGAGCAGCTCGGCGAGGTCTGCGGGGGCGTCGAGAAGTGCCTCTCCCAACTTCATGCTCGCGGCCACGAGGTATTGCTGCGCGCCGTCGTGCAGGTCGCGCTCGATGCGTGCGCGCTCCACCTCATAGGCATCCGCGATGGCGCGGCGCGAGGCCGTGAGCTGCGCAATCTTCTGTGCTTGCTGTTGCTCATGGTTGGCGGGCTGGGGCTTTCTTCGGAACACGGCTTTCAGCATAACGGGCGCCACCGACTACAGGGGTAGTGCTGGCACTACCGTAAAGAGCAACGCTAGGGCTGTTCTTTCTGCGGGCCCTTCACGGTGGAATGAGAGACATGGCACAGACACTTTCCCTGACAGACATCACCAAGGATTTCGGCGGCGGCCCGGTGCTCGCCGGAATCTCCCTCGACGTTGAACCGGGCGAGCTCGTGGCCGTCATGGGGCCATCCGGCTCCGGTAAGTCCACGCTGCTGCATTGCATGTCCGGCGTGCTGACCCCCACGCACGGCAGCGTGCGCTACGGAGATGAGGAGCTCTCCGCGCTTGGCGACGGCCCCCGATCCCGCCTCCGCCTGCGCAACTTCGGCTTCGTCTTCCAGGATGGCCAATTGCTGCCGGAGCTGAGCAACGTGGATAACGTGGCGCTGCCCGCGATGCTTAACGGCGTTTCGCGCGGTGCTGCACGCAAGCGCGCGATGGAGCTGCTGGACCAGCTGGGATTGGGCGGTCTGGCGGAGCGCCGCCCTGCGCAGGTGTCCGGTGGCCAGGCGCAGCGCGTGACTATCGCGCGTGCGCTGGTGGCCAATCCGGGCGTGGTCTTCGCCGACGAGCCCACCGGTGCGCTGGACCAATCCACGGGTCACGAGGTCATGCAGATGCTGACCACCATCGTGCGCCAGTCCGGGGCGAGCCTGGTCATGGTCACGCACGACCCGAAGGTGGCCGACTGGATGCAGCGCCGCGTGGAGATTCGCGATGGCATCATCCACGATGACCGCCGCCTCGAGGTGATTCGATGAACACCGCGACTTTAGTCTTTGACCTGCAACGCGAATCCATTCGCGCGCGCTCCGGAACGGGAATCGTTTCTTTGTTGGCTATTGTGAGCCTGACCATTGGTTCCGCCATTGCCTTCCTCGTCGCGGGCGGTACGTGGATGTTTTGGGAGCGCGCCCAGCACGTCGAGGAGGCCGCGCCCGCGCTCAAGGAGGCCTTCGGCAACGAGATGGAGGCCTTTCTTTATCCTTGGTTTGCCCTGGCCCTGCTGGCCTGCGCCTTCATTCTTCCGGCGCTGTTTAACCTCACAGCCCAAGCCGCCGTCCTCGGCGCCTCCGGCCGGGAGCAGCGCCTGGCCACCCTGCGTCTTCTGGGGTTGAGCTCCCGCCAGGTGGAGCGCATGGCCATCGTGGAGACGGGCCTGCAAGCCATCATCGGCATCGTGCTCGGTGGGCTGATCAGCCTGCTCATCGCGCCGGTCTTTACGCAGGTGGACTTCCAGATGCGTTCTATTGCTGTATCCGAGATTCTTCTCCCGTGGTGGGGCTATCTAGCCGTGGCCGGTGTGCTCTTTGTGTTGGCTATCGGTGCGGCACTCGTCGGCATGCAGCGCGTGCGCGTGAGCCCCCTGGGGGTGGCCAAGCGCCAGATGCCCGCGGCCTATCGTTGGTGGCGCGTCATCGTCTTCCTCATCATCGCGGGTATCGGTGGTGTGTTGCTCTCCGGAAAGGCGGGCCCGCCGACCGCCATGGTCATCGTGGTCATGTTTGGCATGGTGATGAGCATCAACCTCATTTCCCCTTTTATCTTGCAGCTCGGCGCACACATCATGTCTCTCTTTCCTGGCACCGCGCACTTCGTGGCCTGCCAGCGAGTGGCGGGCAATGCACGCCCGGCATGGAAGCGAAGTGCGGCCATCGCGTTCTTCGGCTACTTGGCGGGCTTCCTCGTTGCCGCCCCCTTGGGCTCTGATGCCTTGGCCATGGTTCTCAAAGAGGACCCGGGGATGAACGTGGTGTTTAAGGACATCTCCACCGGTGTCTTATTAACCCTCATCTTCGGCTTCACGCTGACCACCATGTCCATCATTCTGGGGCAGGTCTCCGGCATCTTCGAAGACAAGGAACTCATCCGCTCCCTGGATCTCATGGGAGTGCCGCGCGGCTTCCAGTTCCGCTCTGGTGCTCTGACCATCATGGGGCCTGTGGTGGGATTGAGCTTCTTCGGCTTCCTCTTCGGCGGTGGGATCGCCTCGCTGATGTTCTTCTCCAGTGTCGAGCAAAGCGATGTCGACGTTCTTGGCCGTCTGCTCATGGCCTTCGGATTCCTAGCCGTGGGCTGGCTGGTCACGCTGCTTGCCATTATCCTTGTTGAGCCCCTGCGCGGCTACGTGCTGCGAACCGGAGGGAGAAAAGAATGAAAACTGTACTGAAAATCTTCGGCGGACTTTTTCTCGTTGCCCTCATCGCCGTGGCTGCGGCCGTGTATTTCTTCGGCCCCTCCTATGGCGGGGCATTCTTCGGAAAACCCGTGTTTCTTTTTAATGCCAGCGAGAAGCGCATTAATACCGCGATGGTGGATACCGCAGCGCTCTCCGGAATCTATGGCGAAAGTGAGGAATTCCAGCGCGCACGCGAGGCCTTCAAGGAGGACCCCACGAACACCGAGCTCCTCGATGCTGCCATCAACGCCGCCGGCGGCAAGCACTCCAAGGTCTTTAGCACCGAAAAGGAAAAGGCCGCCGAAAGCACCGAGCCTTCGGTCGACTTCGAGGACGGCGTCCTGCGCGCGACCGTGCCCTCCATCGGCCGCCACGATGACGGCCAGGCCTACGCCGACACGCTTGCTCAGGGCCTGACCGCGCAGCCGGAGGCCTGCGCTGCCGTGGTGGATCTGCGGGGCAATGACGGCGGCGACATGGGGCCGATGTATGCGGGCTTAAGCCCCCTGCTACCGGATGGCACCGCGCTCTCCTTCGTCAGCCGTATGGGCACAACTGACGTGGTCATCGACGGAAACTCCGTGACCGGCGGAGGTACGCCCACCACCACGTCGGGTGGCAAGCTCGACGTCCCTGTCGCCGTGCTGACCGACGGTGAGACCGCCTCCTCCGCCGAAGCCACCCTACTGGCCTTCCGTGGACTGGATAACGTACGCACCTTCGGTGAGCCGACTGCCGGCTATGCTTCCGCCAACGTGGCCCTGGATTATCCGGACGGCCGCTCACTCATGCTCACCACGGCCAAGGACAAGGCGCGCACGGGCGAGGAATTCGCCGAAGATCCCATCGCTCCGGACGCTCCCGAATCCGAGCTCGACTCTTGGCTCGCTTCCCACTGTAGTTAGTTAGCTGCAGTGTTAGTAAGCCGCAGCGTTAGTCAGCCCAGTTCGTTGTCGGCACGTTGCGGCTGAACAGCTGCAACGCTAGCCTGCCCAACGCTCGCCTTCCCACCGCCAGTAGTGGTGCCACTTCCACGGCGGAGGCACGAACTCACCCCGCCCTTGTATGACCGCGAGCACCTGGTGCACAGCGACGTCGAGGTGGTGCTCAATCGTGGCGGCGGTGAAGTGGAGGGGCCGGTAGCCGCGCTGGATGGCGTCGTTAAGCTTCTGGCGGTCGATTTCGAAACGCTGCCGGTTCTCGCCTTTGTGATAGGCATAGCCGTCCACCTCGATGGCCACCTTGTACTCCTCTAGCACCAAGTCCCAGCGGTAGGACCCAACCCGCACGTTGTTGCGGACCTTGACGTGCGGCTCGAGACCCCGGGTGAGGTCGCGCTCCGGCTTGCTATCCGCCCCAACGATGGCCTTCTCTAGGATTTCACGCGTGTGCTTGGGCAGGCGGCGAAAGTCCAGCTGTTCGGTCTCGATGCGCGAGCGTCCGTGCGGCCCGGCGAAGAAGGCTTCGATGAAGGCTACGGCATCCTCCTGCGCCATCGTCTCAATGCATTGCAGGGGACTACATACATTGACTCCGTTCATGCTGCCCAGTGCCTTGGGGCGCGCCCGCCGACTGCGAAAGTACGTGCTCGATGGGAGAGTGGAGTCGCGAATAAACTCGAGCGGGAATTGAAGGGGCTGTTCTAAGTACCGGCGAGCGGCGGAATAGCCGTCAAGCGCTAAGTCAGGCCATTCACGCGACATGATTTGTGCTAGCTGAAGCGGTGTTGGCTCCTTTGAGAGGTAAAAGCCATTCGCAATCTTGATGGCTCCCTTGCGCCGAGCCCCGCGGGAGACATCGCGTCCCCGATAAATCTCAATCAATGTTCCCCCCGGAACGAAAAAGGTACGTTTTCGCAAATAGTGGCGAAAAACTGGTAGGTTTTCAGCCCTTATTTACCAAAACGTACCTGACAGTGCTCTAGCTGGCACGCGGAAGCAGCGGCTTACTTGAAGCGAGCCTTCGCTTCCTCGAGGATCTTCTCTGCCTCAGCCTTGTCGCCCCAGCCGGAGCCGGTTACTTCCTTGTTCGGCTCCAGGTCCTTGTAGCGGGTGAAGAAGTGCTCGATCTCATCCTTGATGTGCTGCTCCACATCGTTGATGTCCTGGTAGCGCTCCCAGCGCGGGTCATCGACGACGGCGAGCAGCTTGTCGTCGCCGCCGGCCTCGTCGGTCATCTTGAACACGCCGAGGACACGAGCCTCTACGACAACGCCGGGGAAGACCGGCTCCGGGAGGATGACCAGTGCGTCCAGCGGGTCGCCATCCTCACCCAGGGTGTGGTCGATGAAGCCGTAGTCAGCCGGGTAGGCCATCGGGGTGAACAGGTAGCGGTCGAGGTGGACCTTGCCGGTCTCGTGGTCGATCTCGTACTTGTTGCGGGAGCCCTTAGGGATCTCGATGGTTACTTCAACGCTCACGGCTGAATCCTCCATAACTATTAGGTTGGTATGTGCTCCGCTTAGTCTACCGCGCTAGTCTAAAGGGCGATGAAAGCTAAGCATGTCTGGTGGAGTACTGCGGCCCTCGTCACGGCTGGTGCCGTGGCGGCGACGGCCGCCGTGGGCGTAGAAGTCCAGCGCACCTACGATCACCTGGACCACGGCCAGCCCTATAAGCAGGAAGAACCCACAACACTGGTCCAGCCCGTCGAGCCCGGCGATTTCGACGCCGCTGCGCTCAAAGCCAGGTTGGATGAGCTGGGCAAAGACAAGGCTCTAGCTACTTTCGGCGGGCAGGTCATCGACCCCACCACCCACGAGGTGCTGTGGGAGCGCGAGCCCGCGAAGCCGCTGACCCCGGCCTCCGCTACTAAGGTCCTCACCCTCGCCGCAGCAACACTCGCTCTCGATGAGGAAGAGCGCCTCACCACCGAGGTGGTCGCAGGTGCGCACGAGGGCGAAGTTGTTATCAAGGCCGCCGGCGATGTCTGGCTGACGGACGAGCGTCTCGATGAGCTGGCGGAACAGATCCAGCAGAAGATGGATACCGTCACGCGAGTCTCCATCGACACCTCCATCTGGGCCGGTCCCGACCAGGCACCAGGCTGGGACGATGACAATATCGATGGCGGCTATGTCGCTCCCATCCAGCCTGCCATGCTCTATGGCGGGCGCATTGGGGAAAAGACCGGCGACGTTCCGCGCTCCCACGAGCCTGCCCTCGATGTAGCCCGCGCGCTGGCCGCCCGCCTGGGCGCCGACAAAGCCGACTTAAGCTCAGCCCCCGAGAATTCCGAGGTCCTCGGCACCAGCGAGTCCGAGCCACTGGCCCTGCGCGCCCAGGAAGCAATAAAGTATTCAGACAACGTCATGGCGGAGGCCATCGCCCGCGAGCTGGCCGTCGGCCAGGGCACGGAAGCAAGCTTCGACGGCGCCACGATGGCCATCCTCGACGAGCTGCGTGGCGCCGGCATCGACGTCAACGGCGTCACCGTCAAGGACGGCTCCGGCCTCTCCCGCGATAACCGCATTCCCGCTGGGCTCCTCGCCCACATCGCGGACCAAGCCGTAGCCACCGACGAGCTTCGCCCGCTCTTGGGCTACCTCCCTCTTGCCGGTGGCGAAGGAACCCTCTATGAGTGCTATCACGATTCTTCTGCGCGCGGATTTGTTCGCGCCAAGACCGGCACCCTCACGGGAACTTCCGCGCTGACCGGTACCGCCCAGGGCCAGTCGGGCCGCGTCTACGCCTTCGCCTTCCTGGTCAACGACGGCGAAGTCACCTCCGCCCGTCAGGCCCAAGACGCCCTCGCCGCCGCACTTCATGACTTCTAAGAAACCTTTTTGGCCACGTAAAAGCCCCAACTTCTTGGCCTGCCGCGTCGCCGTCCGCGCTGTGGTGGGTGAGCAACCACGCGCCATAGCGGTGGGTCTATCCGGCGGCGCCGATTCCTTGGCGCTGACCGCAGCACTCCTCGCGGAGGGGCACGAGGTGACAGCGCTGTGCGTCGACCACGGTCTGCAGGAAGGCTCGGCCGCGCAGGCGCGCCGAGCTGCTGAGCAGGCCCGCGCCTTGGGGGCGGGAGCGGATGTGTTGCGGGTGGACGTCGCCAAGCAAGGCTCCGTCGAGGCCGAAGCCCGCGCCGCCCGGTACCGTGCCTTCGCGCCTTGGGCTGAGGTGGCGGTGGCGCATACCGCCGATGACCAGGCTGAAACCCTGCTGCTCAGCGCCCTCCGCGGGAGGGTGGCGGGCATGCGCGAGCGCTCCGCGGTGGAAGGTGTACGCATCCTGCGGCCCCTACTGAGCGTGCGCCGCGCCCAGACCGAGGCCGCCTGCGCGGAGCTGGGGCTGGAGGTCTGGCAGGACCCCCAGAACCAGGACCTGGCCTTCCGCCGCGTAGCACTGCGCCGCGAGATCCTCCCGCGACTGCAGGAGATCGTGGGTGGAGACCCCGTCCCGGCCCTAGCCCAGGCAGCCCACGACGCCGCGCTTGACGACGCCCTCCTCAGCACCCACCCCACCACCGACTGCACCGAGCTGGCCGTTCTTCCAGAACCGAAGCGCCGCCGGGCGATCGCCGCGTGGCTGCGCGAAGAAGGAGCGGAGGTTACGCGCGAGGCGGTGCGCGGCATCGATGCCCTGTGCACGCGCTGGCATGGACAAGGCCCCGTCGCCGTCCGCAGCGAAAAGAAAGGTACAAGGTTGGAAGTAGCACGCGTTGGTGGCAAACTGTCACTATTGCCTCGGTCAGCAAAGGAGCGCTCACGTGCACGACACCCATGAATCAGCCGTCCCCGCCCACCCCTACGGAGAGGACATCAAAAACGTTCTCATCGCCGAAGACGATCTTCAGGCGCGCATCCAGGAGATGGCGGACCGCGTTGCCGAGAAATACCGCAACACCGACGAGGACCTCATCTTGGTCTGCGTGCTCAAAGGCGCGGTCTTCTTCCTGACGGACTTCGCCCGCAAGCTCAGCATCCCCTCCCAGCTGGAGTTCATGGCGGTCTCGTCCTACGGTAACTCGGCTTCCTCCTCGGGAGTGGTGCGGATTCTAAAAGATCTGGACCGCGATATCGAGGGCCGCGATGTGCTCATCGTGGAGGACATCATCGACTCCGGCCTGACCTTGTCCTGGCTCATCCGCAACCTGCAGGGCCGCCAGCCGCGTTCCCTGGAAGTGGTCACGCTGCTGCGCAAGCCCGAAGTAGTCAAGGCGGAGCTGGATCTTTTTGACGTGGGCTTTGACATCCCTAACGAGTTCGTCGTGGGTTATGGCCTGGATTTCGCGGAGCGCTATCGCGATCTTCCTTTCGTGGGCACGCTGGACCCCGCGGTCTACAGCAACGACTAGTCTTTTCTTGTCCTCTCACCATGAGGCCTCGAATTCGCAAGGTAATTAATGAAAAATAAGAACATCATTCGCTATGGCTCGATCGCGGGCCTCGTTCTCATTCTGCTGTACGCCTTTACGTTCTTTAGCAATGATGCCCGCAGCTTCAAGCAGGTTGACACCTCGGTGGCCATGCAGCAGTTGGCGGAACAGAACGTTGAGGAAGCGCAGATCGATGACCGCGAGCAACAGCTGCGCCTCAAGCTCAAGAAGCCGGTGACGGTAGAAGAGCAAGAGGGCATCGAAGAGGTCATTGCCAAGTACCCGGCACGCGCCTCCGAGCAGGTCTTCAACGCGGTCAAGGATTCCGGTGCGGATAAGTACCAGACCAAGGTCACACAGGATTCCTTCATTGGCTCCATGATCAGCTTCCTGCTGCCGATGCTGATTCTCTTCGCGCTGCTGTTCTGGATGATGACCCGCATGCAGCAGGGCGCGGGCGGCATGTTCGGCATTGGTGGTTCCAAGGCGAAGGAGCTGACCAAGGACATGCCTACCAACACCTTCGCGGATGTGGCCGGCGCGGATGAAGCTGTGGATGAGCTGCAGGAAATCAAGGACTTCCTGGATGATCCGGAGCGCTACCATGAGCTGGGCGCAAAGATCCCGCGCGGCGTGCTGCTTTATGGCCCGCCGGGTACCGGTAAGACCCTTCTGGCCCGCGCGGTCGCGGGCGAGGCTGGCGTGCCTTTCTATTCCATTTCCGGCTCCGACTTCGTGGAGATGTTCGTCGGCGTGGGTGCCTCCCGCGTGCGTGACCTGTTCAAGCAGGCTAAGCAGAACAGCCCGTGCATCATCTTCGTCGATGAGATTGACGCTGTGGGTCGCCAGCGTGGTTCCGGCACCGGCGGTGGCCATGATGAGCGCGAGCAGACGCTGAACCAGCTGCTCGTGGAGATGGATGGCTTCGGCGACCGCGAAGGCGTCATCCTCATCGCCGCGACCAACCGCCCCGACATTCTGGACCCGGCGCTTCTGCGCCCGGGACGCTTCGACCGCCAGATCCCGGTGACCAACCCGGACCTGGCCGGCCGCGAGCAAATCCTGCGCGTGCACGCCAAGGACAAGCCGCTGGCTAAGGAAGTGGATGTGGCGCAGCTGGCCAAGCGCACCGCCGGTATGTCCGGCGCGGACTTGGCCAACGTGCTCAACGAGGCTGCCCTGCTCACCGCCCGCATCGGCGGCAACGTCATTACCTATGACGCGCTGGAGGAGGCCACCGACCGCGTCGTCGGCGGCCCGCGCCGCCAGGGCAAGATCATCTCCGAACATGAGAAGAAGGTCACCGCCTACCACGAGGGCGGCCACACCCTGTCCGCGTGGGCGCTGAAGGATATCGAGCGCGTCTACAAGGTGACCATCTTGGCCCGCGGCCGCACCGGCGGCCATGCCATGACCGCGCAGGAAGACGATAAGGGCATGTACACCCGCGATGAGTTGTTCTCACGCCTCGTCTTTGCCATGGGTGGGCGCGCCGCGGAAGAGCTCGTGTTCGGAGCACCCACCACCGGCGCTTCTTCGGATATTGAGCACGCCACCAAGATTGCGCGCTCCATGATCACGGAGTATGGCTTCAGCCCGGATTTGGGAACCGTCAAGTACGGCAAGGAGCAGGGCGATCCCTTCGCCTATGCCGCCGGCGGCGGTGGCTCCATCGACTATTCGGATGCCGTGGCCGCCAAGATTGATGAGCAGATGGCCTACCTGCTGGACCGCGCGCACCAGCAGGCCTATGACATCCTGTCCGAGCACCGCGACTACCTGGATAAGCTCGCCGAGATGCTCTTGGAGAAGGAAACCCTGCGCCGCCCGGACCTCGAGGGCATTTTCGAAGGCATTGAGCCGCGCGAGGCTTTCGACGTCTTCCCGAACGAGGACGCCCGCTTCCCGCGCCAGGCCGGCCGCGAGCCGGTAAAGACCCCGGTGGAGCTTGCCCAGGAGCGCGGTGAGGAGCTGCCGAAGCGCATGACGCTTCTCGACGCCTCCCGTGCCGCCCGTGCGCGCCGCCACGCGGAGCTCGAGCGCGCGAAGGAAAACGGCGGGGAGGCCGATGGCGCCGCCGCGACATCGGCGGCGCCGGTCGAGGAGATCGGCTTCAGCTTTGGCCAGCACGCAGGCGACTTTGTGGATCCGGAGAAGGGCAATACCTTCTTCGGCGAGTCCGATATCACCGAGCCCACCGGCCGCGAGCTCAGCGCAGACGAGGCCGCCAGCGATGGGGCGCAAGAGGAGACCGTGGCCCCAGAACAGGCCGGCCCTAGCCACGAGGACACCCAAGAGATTCCGCGTGTGCCGAATGCCGCTGCACCGCAGCCGGAAGCCCAGCCGCAACCGCGCGAACCGGAACGCCGCGGCCGCCATGCCAAGCCGGAGGATCACTCCTGGGGAGCACCCGGCTGGGGAGAGAACGAATACCGCAACAACCCATACAAGGATGGCGACACCAATGAGCGATAACATCCCGGCGCAACACGACTTCGATCACGAGCGCGCCGAAGCAGCCATCCGCGAGCTTCTCATCGCAGTGGGCGAGGACCCCGACCGCGAGGGCCTGCGCGAGACCCCGGCCCGCGTGGCCCGCGCCTATGCCGAGGTCTTCGCAGGACTCCACCAGGATCCGACTGAGGTCCTGCACAAGACCTTTGCCGAGGAGCACCAAGAGCTTGTCCTGGTGCGTGATATTCCCATCTACTCCACGTGCGAGCATCACCTCGTGCCCTTCTATGGCACGGCGCACATCGGCTACATCCCCGGTCCCGACGGCCACGTCACTGGACTGTCCAAGCTGGCTCGCCTGGCGGACATGTACGCCAAGCGCCCGCAGGTGCAGGAGCGCCTCACGAGCCAGATCGCCGATGCACTGGTGGAGGTCCTCCACGCGCAGTCCGTCATCGTCGTCATCGAGTGCGAGCACCTGTGCATGGCCATGCGCGGCATCCGCAAGCCGGGAGCGACCACGACAACCTCCGCGGTGCGCGGTGGTTTCAAGAAGAATGCGGCCTCCCGCGCGGAGGTCATGAGCCTGATTAGGAGCTAGCAGCAATGGCAGTCAGCGATCTCACTGTTCCCGGCCGCACGCTGGTCATGGGCATTGTTAACGTCACGGAGGATTCCTTCTCCGACGGCGGGCGCTGGATCAACATCGACGATGCGCTCAACCACGCCCGCCACCTCGTGGAATCCGGCGCGGACATGATCGATGTCGGCGGCGAGTCCACCCGCCCGGGCGCAGTGCGCGTGGCTGCCGAGGAGGAAGAGAGCCGCGTCGTGCCCGTCATCAAGGCGCTGCACGAGGAGGGGATTAAGACCTCCGTGGATACGATGCGGGCCTCGGTTGCCAAAGCCGCTGCGGAGGCCGGCGTCGACATGATCAATGATGTCTCCGGTGGTGCCGCCGACCCAGACATGTACCGCACCATGGCCGAGACCGGCCTGCCGGTGTGCCTCATGCACTGGCGCACCGTCCAATTCGGCAGCGCGGCCGGAGTGGCCGACCACGGCGGGGATGTTGTGCGCGATGTCCACGAATCCTTGGCGAAGCTGGCCGATAGCGCCCTGCAAGCAGGTGTCAGCCACGACAATATCGTCGTGGATCCGGGCCTGGGCTTTGCCAAGTCCCCACAAGATAACTGGGCTTTGCTCAAGGCCTTGCCGGAGTTCCTCCAGGGCGAATTCCCGCTGTTGGTGGGAGCCTCCCGCAAGCGCTTCCTCGCCGCTATCCGGGAGGATCGCGGTGCCGAGTCCAGCCCGCTGCTCGCGGACCCGGCCACCGCCGCCGTGACCGCCATCTCCGCGCAGATGGGCGCGTGGGGCGTGCGCGTGCACGAGGTGGATGTCTCGCGCGATGCCGTGGACGTTGCCGCGGCGTGGAACGCGGGCGCATCCTACACCGGTGGCGCGCATGCCTCCGGCAGCTACGCCAACGGCGCGGACGGCGGAACAGTGGTGTCCACTTCTTTGGGAAAGGCATAAAACATGGCGGATCGCATCGAGCTCACCGGCCTGGAGTGCTTTGGCTACCACGGAGTCTTCGAGGAAGAGAAGAAGACAGGACAGCCCTTCATCGTGGATGTCACCTGCTGGTTGGACACCGCGGGCATCGAGGATGACCTGTCCCGCACGGTGAATTACGCCGAGCTTGCTGACGTCACCGCAGACATCGTCGAAGGCCCCTCCCGGGACCTCATCGAGACGGTGGCTGAAGAAGTCGCCGAGACCGCCATGCGGCGCTTCGAGATTCTCCACGCCATCGAGGTGACCATCCACAAGCCGAAGGCACCCATCCCACGCACCTTTGCCGACGTCGCCGTCGTAGCACGCCGCTCCCGGAAGAGGATGGCAGGCTAATGCGCGCCGTGCTGTCCATCGGCTCCAACATGGAGGATCGCCGCGCGCTGCTGCAGACCGTCTTTGATGAGTTTGCTGAGGAGACCGTCGCTGCCTCTCCGGTCTTTGCCACCCCGCCGTGGGGCGTGACCGACCAAGATGAATTTCTCAACGCGGTGCTCATCGTGGACGTGGACTGCACCCCGCTGGAGCTGCTGCGCCGCGGCCAGAAGTTGGAGGAGGCCGCTGAGCGTGTGCGCGTGCGGCACTGGGGCCCGCGCACCTTGGACGTGGACATCGTACAGATAGACGGCGTGACCTCCGAAGATCCGGAACTTACTCTGCCGCACCCTTATGCCCACGAGCGCGCCTTTGTGCTCGTGCCGTGGCTGGCCGCGGATGAGCACGCGCAGCTTAACGGCACCCTGGTGCGCGAACTCATCGCCGACCTCGATGAGGACGAGGTCGCGGCGGTGAAGGAACTGGGGGAGTAATGACGAGGACGTCGATCGGCGCGCTCATCGGCACAGCCCTCTTCGTGGCCGCAGCGGCCGCCATCCTCACCACCCGCTTTTATGGCTCCATGCTGGCCATCCCGGCAATGGTGTCGATTTCCCTGTGGGCCATGGCGCTGGTGTGCGTGCTGTTGACCCTTAAAGTCCGCGGCGCCAAGGAGGACGAGCACGGCATCGGCCTGGACAACTCGCAGCTCAATCCCATGACCATCGCGCAATTCTTGCTGGTCGGCAAAGCCTCGGCGTGGACCGGCGCCATCGTGGGCGGGGCCTATGCAGGCATGGCAGTTTACGTGGTGCCTCGTGCGGGTGAGCTCGTCGCGGCGGCTGGTGACCTGGCTGGGGTGGTGACCTCTGCGCTGGGTGGTGCCGCGATGTGTGTCGCCGGAGTGGTGCTGGAGCGACACTGCGAGGTGCCACCTCCAACTGATGGGGCACAAGCGGTAAGTTAGTGGGCATGACGAGCCCGCATCACGCCCCTGAGCCCCAGCACGAGTCGGCCCCGGACGATTATCCGACGGCCCAATTTTCTGCGCAGCCGGACTCTCAGCCACCAACGCCGGCGGAGTCTTCTGAGACCGGTTCGAAGACGGATGCGGGTTCCATCGGGCTTATCGTCTTGGTCATCCTCGCGGTGATTGCCAGCCTGGTCATGCTGATTTCGGGTTCGGCGAATGCGCTGAAGATCGCCTTGCTCGCCTCCCTGTGGGCTGCGGTGCTGGGCTTCTTCCTGGTTGTGCGCTACCGCCGCCAGGCCCATGAGGCCAAGGAGCTTCTGGCAGTAGAGCGCGCCCATGCTGCATCCACTTTGACCGCTTCCGGCGCTTCCACTACGGACAACAGTCAGGTCCTGGCGGAGATCCGCTCTGAGCTAGAAGCCATCCGCGCCCAAATCGAGGAGATCTCCGGGCGCGAGTGGGTCTACGAGCCCGCCGCCCTGTATGCGGAGGCTCGCCGCATCCAGGAGCTGGAGCGCAAGGCCGGCGGCGCGAGCGTGGATGAGCGTGGCGATGCCCCCAACGTGAACTTCACCCAGAAGTCCGGTGGAGCGCCGTCTGCCGACGCCGTGGCAGGCCGCCTCGGTTCGCAGCCAACCCACCCGGTGAGCAATCCGCTGGATAATCTGCTGGCGGATAATGCTCGTGGCAACGCCCAGCAGCCTGCTGCGAAACCCGCCGAGCAGCCCGCAGATCAGCAGGGCACCCGCCCAGCACCATCTCCCTTCGGTGCACCACAGCCGTCGCAGAACCGTGCCCCGGCGTTTCGCCCCATGGGTGAACCACAGCAGAAGCCGCAGGCGCCGCAGCCGCAGCCCCAGCCGAAGGCCGAAAAGCCGCAGGTAAAGGCAGAGAAGCAGCAGGCGCGCACCGAGCAGAAGCCGCAACAGCAGAAGCCTCAGACTCAGTCGCAGCCGAAGGCGCCGGAGTTCAAGACCGATAGCTTCCAAGCCGTGCAATGGAACCAGGGTGCCGCAGGCGCGCAGCACGTCAAGGAGGATGCTGGCCCCGCACAGCCGCACCACCGCCACCGCAAGCCGGAGTCAGACAGCGCACAGCCCAGCACCCGTGGCCGTCGCCGCAGCGATGAACACCGTGAGGGTGCGGTGTCCGTCGCGGAGCTTTTGGCGCGCCGTAAGCAACAGCAGGAGCCGGACAAGGACGTGAAGAAGTAGATGCAGGCACCACGCATGCGGGTGGCGGTCTGGGGTAATTCCCGGGCCGGCATTAACTTCGCCCTCCGTCTGGAGATGGCTGGCCACACCATTGAGAAGCTTGAGGACCCCGCCCAGCTGGACCGCTTCGATGCGCTGATTCTCGCCGCGACGGCGAGGGAGCTGGAGGGGGCGGTGGGGGACGTCGAAAAGCACGTGCGCCCCAAGCAAATCGTCATCCACACCTCATTGCTGGCTGGGGTGGAAGCCCTTGATGAGCTGGAAACGCGCGGGTGTCTGACGATTGCCGCAGCTCCCCTGGGCGACTCCTACGCGGTGGGCGCTCTCGATGAGGTGGCGGATACCGTCATTAGTCTGTTGCTTTCAGAGATTCATCAGACCGCAGAAACAGTGCCTGAGGCACAACGTGCGGAGCGAGCCGCGCGGTTGTACTACGCGGAGATGCTCGGTGTGCTGAGTGCTTGGGCGTCTGTAGAGGCGAAGATCATCGAAGACTTCATGGGCAGCGCTTTTGAGCTTGACGCCGGTGACATCATCGATGCTTACCCCGCCGCGGTGGAGCTCGGCATGGCGCGCAACTACCGCGACGTCGCCCGCATGGTGGGTGAGAAGAAGAACATGGAAGAACTGGAACTGTGGGCACTAAGAAAGGAAGCGCCGTGGCCGAACAACTCCTAGTGGAGGACATTGAGCGCATCCGCATGGTGGGCAGCGCCTACCGCAGGACGGGCAAGCGCGTGGTGCTCGTACCGCTGGGCCGCGATATTCACGCCGGGCACCTTGCCTTAGTGCAGGCAGCACAGGGCGTGCGCGGAAGCGTGGTTGTCGTCGCCGTTGACGACGACACTGACATCACCGCCCTCGACAGCGTTGATGTGGTGTGGCGCTATGGCACGCAGAGCCAGCGCACGCGGGTCCTTGCACCCGATCACGGCATGGAAGACGTCAGTGCGGAGTTGACCCGCATTGTGGCGCTGACCTGTGCGCTTGGCCCCAGTGATGTGTTCATGGGGGAGAAAGACTACGAGCTGCTCGTGGCTACCCAACAAGCTTTTACGGACCTTCACATCGGGGCGCGTGTGCAGGGTGTGCCCTCGGTGCGCATGCCCGATGGTGTGGTGATGAGCCTGCGCAATGCCGACGTGGCACCTGAAGCACGCGAGCAAGCCAGCGCATTGTCAGCGGCACTTACCGCCGGCGCGTACGCGGCGGAGTCCGGGGCCGAGGAAGTCGTCCGTGTGGCACGTGAGGTGCTCACTGCCGCGGGCGTCGAGCCGGAATACGTGGAGCTGCGTGGGCGCGACCTTGGGGAGCCACCCGCAGAGGGCGATGCCCGCCTCTTTCTCGCCGCCACCATCGGCGGCGTGCGGCTCATCGATAACGTGGGCGTGCCGTTGGGAATTGGCTTCCGAAATTTAGAACAGCGCGGATAAAAGTCTGTGGCGCAGGTCTCCACCGGTTAGGTTGGAGACATGAAGATTGGAATTCTGGGAGCCGGCGCCATCGGCGGATACTTTGGCGGAAAACTGAAAGCAGCGGGCCACGACGTCGCCTTCGTCGCCCGTGGCGAGACCTTGCGGGGGCTGGGGGAGACGGGCGTGACGCTGATCGACGCCCACGCGGAACCCACCACCACCGAGGTTATTAAGGTCCCGGCTGCGCAATCCTTTGCTGAGATCAAGGAGCTGTTGGGTGGGCTGGACGTGGCGATTATCGCGTCGAAGGCGCTGCCAGGCAATGAGACCTTTGGCAGCGCTGAGGACCGCGAGGCCTTGCAGAGCGTTCCAGTGGTGACCACGCACAACTCGGTCGAGATTCCGTACCTTGCGGCCGAGGAATTTGGGGAGGAAAACATCCTTGCTGGGGTTGCCCGTGTTTATGCCACCCGTCTGGGGCCGGCTCAGATCAAGCGCAATCCGGGGCCTTTGGCTTTGGCTTTTGGTCCGCTGAGTGCTGATGCGCCGGAGTCACTGCGCCGTACAGGTGAGGATCTGGCGGCCGCGCTGAAAGAGGCGGGTGCCGCCAGCAAGTTCCACGACGCAGCGCTTGTCGACGTCTGGTCGAAAGCCATGTTCGTTACCCCTACCGGCACTCTGGGCGCCTTGGTGGATAAACCGATTGGGTACCTCTGCCAGGAAATCCCCGGCCAGCTCGAGGCCTTCATGCGGGAAGTTGAGGCCGTCGGGCGCGCACTCGGCGTGGAGCTACCAGAGAACGTGGTGGAACAGACCATGGAGTTTGCCCGCCAGCAGCACCCGGACAGCACGTCCTCAATGCAGCGCGATATCAAGGAAGGATTGCCCAACGAATTAGACGCCCAGGTCGGAGCGATCCGACGCATGGGCGTCAAAGCTGGGGTTGCAACCCCGTTGTGGGACTTCGCACAGGAGGTGCTGGAGGCGCAGCTGCGCACCGCCTAAGAGTGCGCACTACGCAGCGTCGGTGCCTTATTCGGTACCGATCTTGCCGCCCTTCTTCCACACCACAACCACGGCCGGGCGCGGGGTGGACTTACCGCCATCAGGCCAGTGGGAGGTGGCCTTGTCGAAGGTGGCGTCATCAGACTCGCCCGGGTGCTGAACGTTGACCATGACGCGGTCATCGTCGACGATCGGGCCACAGGTCTCCGCGCCCGCCGGGACGGTGAGGAAGCACTTGAGCTCGCCGCGGGTCTCGCCCTCGGTGGTCACGGCGTAGAGGCCGTCGTTAGAGTCCAGCGCGTTGCCGTCAGTGGAGATCCACAGGTTGCCGTGGTTGTCGAAGGCCAGGTTATCCGGGCAGGAAATCGGGGAGACCTTCTCCTTGTCGAAGCCACCGAAGTAGGTGCTGGCCTCACGCGGGTCACCGCAGACTAGGAAGAGGTTCCAGGTGAACTTCTCACCGGCGTGGTCATCCTCGAGCTCCATGACGAGGCCGTTCTTGTTCTCCTTGACCGGAGCCCATTCCTTGGCGTCTTCCTTGTTCTTCTTAGCGTTCTCGCCGGTGGCGCCGCGGTACTTATTGTTGGTCAGCGCGATGTAGACCTTCTCGGTCTCCGGGTGAACCTGGACGTCTTCCGGGCGGTCCATCTTGGTGGCGCCCACCTTGTCGGCGGCCTCACGGGTAAAGACGGCGACCTCTTCGGCGGACATGCCGTCCACGTGGGACTCGAACTTGTTGTTCTCAGTATCGGAGGTCAGCAGCTTGACCCACTCGCCGCTGCCATCGAAAGCGCCGTCCTCCGGCAGGACACCAGAGCCGTCGATTTCCTTCTCCGGGGAGTTGCCCTCCATCTTGGCCACGTACAAGGTGCCGTGGTCCAGGATGGTCATGTTGTGCTCGAGATCGCCTTCCTTGTACTTCTTGGTGGAGACGAACTTGTAGACGTACTCGAAGCGGGAGTCATCGCCGGAGTAGCACACCACAGTGCCATCCTTGGTGATGTGGATGTTGCCGGCCTCGTGCTTGAAGCGGCCCACTGCGGTGTGCTTAATCGGGGTGGACTTCGGGTCCAGCGGGTTGATCTCCACGAGCCAGCCAAAGCGGTTCGGCTCGTTCGGCTCCTTGGTCACATCAAAGCGGGCATCGTACTTTTCCCACTTGCGGTCGGACGGGCCTTCCTCGATGCCGAAGCGCTTGAGGGATTCAGCAGCCTTCTTATCCTTGATGTCGCCGCCGGCGAAGTATTGGTCGAAGTTCTCTTCGCCGGAGAGCATGGTGTTCCACGGGGTCACGCCGCCGGAGCAGTTGTTGAGGGTACCCAGGACCTTCTCACCCTTCGGGTCGGCGGAGGTCTTCACCAGGTCAGTGCCCTTAGCTGGGCCCACCAGGGTGAACGGGGTGGTGGCGGTGATGCGGCGGTTGAGCGGGCCGAACTCACGCTTGAGCTCGCCGGAGCCCTTGACCTTGGACACCTCGAGGATAGTGTGGCCGTGACCGGCCCAGCCGATCTTCACCTGTTCCTCGGTGGGGTTCTCCGGATCGTAGTCCGGGAACATCATCGGCTCGGTGGTGTACTCGTGCGAGCACATGTAGATCATGCGGTTCTTGTCATCCGGGTGCTCGATGAGGCCGGCGAAGTCATTGTTGAAGCCGAACTGCTTCTCCGCCGCTTCGGCGGTCTGGTTGTTGACGTCGAATTCCGGAGCGCCCTCGATGACTGGGTCACCCCAGGCAATCAGAACGGACTGCTCATAGCCCTTCGGGATGACGACCTCATCCTTGGTATTGGCCTCAACGGCTTCAAAGTGCATGCCTTCGGCGGAGGTGAGCTCGATGTCGGAGCCCTTAACTTCGCTGGTCTTGTTGGAGGAGCCGCCCGCCGCAGACCCGTTGTCATCCGGAGCAGCGCATGCAGCCAGCGCAGAGGAACCACCAACGGCGACGACAGCCAAGCCACCGGCGCGCAGGGCGGTACGGCGGGAGAACTGGTCGCCGAAGTAAGGGTTGTCGGAGGTGTTCTCGCATTCGCCGAAACAGGCATTACCGCACTTGTAGGTGCAGGTAAGAGAAGAACGAGACGAGGTGAACATGTTAGCCAAGAGATTACGGCCGTTGAGTGCCATGAAAGTTATGCTCCAAAAATCGAAAATCGTTGGTTGCGCAAGGGGATGTCGCAACGAAGTGTCGCAACGGACGTCATGAGTTAATACGGTTGAGATGACCGCGCGGTTGATCCTGTCTAACCGCTAGATGAACACTCTGTGAACCGGGATCGCGCCAGCGTATAGGGATCGACTACCCTAGACAACCGTGAGCGAGAAGAAGAATACTGAAGTTACTGACGTCCCCGAGCAGCTGCGCATTCGCCGCGAGAAGCGTGCCCGACTGTTGGAGTCCGGCACCGAGCCCTATCCGGTGACCGTAGACCGCACGATCTCCCTGCGGGATCTTCGCCAGCAGTTCCAGGTGGTGGCCGAAGGCGAGGAGCCGGCCGCGGAAGAGGGCGTCACCTACCTCAGCGCTGGTGAGGAGACTGACGTTGAGGTGGCCATCGCCGGCCGTCTCATTTTCATGCGCAATACCGGCAAGCTGTGCTTCGCCACCCTGCAGGATGGCGACGGTACCCAGGTGCAGGCCATGCTGTCCCTTGCAGAGGTAGGGGAGGAGCGCCTAGCCGCGTGGAAGTCCGACGTTGACTTGGGTGATTTCATCTCCGTGCGCGGCCGAGTAATTGCCTCGCGCCGCGGCGAGCTCTCCGTCATGGCTAGCGAATGGACCATGGCGGCGAAGTCCTTGCGCCCGCTTCCGGTGTCCTTCGCTGACATGAATGAGGAAACCCGCGTGCGCCAGCGCTACAACGACCTCATCGTGCGCGAGGAAGCCCGCAAGAATGCCATGACCCGCGTCAAGGTCATGCGTGCACTGCGCAACTACCTGGAGGATGAGGGCTTCGTAGAGATCGAAACCCCGATGCTGCAGACCCTCCACGGCGGTGCAGCAGCCCGCCCGTTCGTAACGCACTCCAATGCTTTGGACATTGACCTGTACCTGCGCATCGCGCCGGAGCTCTTCCTTAAGCGCGCCGTCGTCGGCGGCATCGATCGCGTCTTTGAGATCAACCGCAACTTCCGCAACGAGGGCGTCGACCGCTCCCACTCCCCGGAATTCGCCATGCTGGAGACCTACGCCGCGTGGGGCGACTACAACGATTGCGCCCGTACCACCCGCGAGTCCATCCAGTCGGTGGCACGTGCGGTCTTCGGTTCCACCACCGTTACTTTGGCGGATGGCACTGAGTATGACTTCGGTGGTGAAGAGTGGCCGGAGATTGAAATGTACCCCTCACTCAACGAGGCTCTGCAACGCAAGTTCCCGGGCCAGCCGGAGGTCACCATCGACTCCACCGTCGAGGAGCTGAAGGCGCTTGCCGACGTCATCGGGCTCGACGTCCCGAAGGACGGCGGCTGGGGCCACGGCAAACTGGTGGAAGAGATCTGGGAGGTGCTCTGCGAGGACCAGCTCGAGGGCCCGATCTTTGTGAAGAACTTCCCGGTCGAGACCTCTCCGCTGACCCGCCAGCACCGCTCCCTGCCGGGTGTGACCGAGAAGTGGGATCTCTACGTGCGCGGCTTCGAGCTGGCTACCGGATACTCGGAGCTGGTGGATCCCGTTATCCAGCGCGAGCGCTTTGAGGATCAGGCGCGCTTGGCCGCCGGCGGTGATGAGGAAGCCATGGTCTTGGATGAGGACTTCCTCGCCGCCATGGAGCAGGGAATGCCGCCGACAGCCGGCACGGGCATGGGCATCGACCGCCTGCTCATGGCCCTGACCGGCCTGGGCATCCGTGAGACCGTGCTCTTCCCGATTGTGAAGCCGGAGAAGTAGGCCCGAGGCCAACTCGCACCGAGCTCACCCCGCGGCACATTCCGCGCGCAACGCACAAGCCACCAGCCCCACAGCTGAAGGCTTGTGCGTTGTTGTTTTGCAGCCTCCAGTTTGTTGCCACAGCGCACATCACTCAGCGAGAAGCCTGCCTGCGTGGAAAAATACAAAGCATGAAAAAGCTACTCTCTCTTCTCACACTGCCGCTTGTAACGGCTGGCTTGGTTGCGTGTTCTTCTGATGAAGGAACCGAGGAAACCCATCGATTCGAAGTTGTGGAGTCCTCCGGTTCTCAAAGCAGTGCGCAAAGCTCTGAAAGCGCCGAAGAAAGCGATTCCACAGATCGCGAGCCGGAGTTTGGCTCTCAATCTTCCGGACTCAAAGAACGCGATGCCGAGGACTTCCGCGCCACTGGGTTCAGGTATGAGACCACGGTTGCCTGGGGAGTAAGGAGCCCAGACGGCAGGGTGTCGTGTTCTCTGACTGAGGGTTCCAAAGGGCCGTGGTGCAGCGTTGGCTTCGAGAACCCGCCCATCCTGCCCGACCCCGAGAACCCGCAATGGGAAGCGAACATGGTTTCCTTCAAAGATGGCGCAGGCTTCTTCCCCAACGGCGTGGTGGATGCCGGCGACCAGGTTCCATCGCAGCAGCTGGGGGAAGGCGAGAAGGTCGAAATAGACGGTGTGGTTTTTGAAGCCCCCAGCGCAGATGAATTCACCGTTCAGGCCCAAGGGCACCAGTTCACCGTGAAATACGGCGGCCAGTTTTCGGCGGATACCTATCCTTTTAAACCGGACTCCAATGGCTATGCGCCCGTGGGTACCGTCTGCGGCGAGGCTGACACCAATTTTGGCCGTCAGAAAGTCTTTGTGCAGACAGACGGGACGAATTGCACGACTGCAATGGACATCGTGGACAAGTACTTCAACTACGAGTGGGACATCAAAGAAATGAACTCTCGCGGAATTTTGGAGCTTGACGGCTGGAAGTGTTCCTACCGAGAACCGGAGTACATTGACATGCCGGATCCGGATGCACGCCGTCTGCACTGCGGTGATTTGTCCGGTAATGGTCGGGTCATTCTTCTCGACGCTGTACACCCAGATGTTCCGAAATACACATATAACTACTAGCGCAGCACTAATTCGTGGGACGATGATTGTTATGAAGAAGCTTCTCTCTATCCTTTCTGCCTCCCTCATGGCCTGCGCCGTGGCTTCGTGTTCTTCCACGAGCGAACCGGTGGGTGATGAGCCACAGTTTCAACAGAACTCAGCCAGCACCACTAGCTCTGAGTCTGCCTCCAGTAGCTCTACTGAGGCCGCGGCGTCGAGCAGCGCCAAGCCCGATAAAGACAAACCCGGCGGATTGAAGGAACGCGATCCGAAGGACTTTATGGCCGGCGGTGATCGGGCGAGTATTCCGAACCCCATCCCGGCCGTCAAGAGCCCTGATGGGCGCGTCCTCTGCCTCATTCACGAAGAGACTGACGGCCCAAACTGCAAGGTGGAGTTTGCTGATCCGCCAATCTATCCGGGGCCAGTCATGCAAAGCTGGAGGTCAAACGCGGTGAGCTACCGCAGTGACCGTGGCTTCTTCCCTGTGTGGGCCATCGAGTTCTATAGGCCCACCGAGGTTGAAACGCTCAACGAGGGCGAGACCGTGAGCTTTGACGGTGGAACCTTTGAGGCGCACAGCGGCAATGAGTTCGTGGTCAAGTCGAACGGGCACCACTTCACCGTCAAGGATGATGGACAGTACTACTCCGATACCTTCCCGGCGAAACCGGACGCGGATGGCATTGCCAACACCGGTGCGGTGTGTGGTGAGAGCGGCACGCGTGGTGAAGACACCGGTTTGGTCTACGTGCAAGAGGACGGCACGAATTGCAATGACGCCATGGAATTGTTGGATGAATACGCCAACCATGATTGGCAGGCTGGCGAGGGCGGAAGCCGTGGCCACCTCGAGACTGACCTAGGACACTGTGCATACGGTGCGCCGAAACTGTGGGAGGATACCCCAGAAAACCGGCTGCTGGGCTGCAGCCTGGATAGCGGTGGCAGCGTCGTGGTCATCACGTCCCGCAACATGGAAACGATTCCTTAAAACCCCACCACCTGCCGGGGAGCGAGGAAACCTCGCTGCCCTGGCTCATGTGGCATCCCCGGCTAGCTTGCGAGTACTCTAAACTCCTTGCGCGCTGACATCGGAAGCGTTGGCGCGAGTATCCCCAGAGCAGAGAAAAGAAAGGTGTGGCTGGCCGCATGTCCGCTGAGATTCCCTCCAAGGTAGTCATCAACCTCAGCATCCTGGTGCTGGGAGCGATGGTCATGATTCTCAACGAGACCTCGCTGTCCGTCGCACTACCAGCCATCATGGCGGACTATGGCATCCCCGCCACGAGCGCACAGTGGTTGTTGACGGGATTCATGCTCACCATGGCCGTCGTCATTCCGACCACCGGTTACCTGCTGGAGAGGCTCACCACGCGCCAGATTTTCTTCGCCTCTGCCGGGTTCTTCCTGGCAGGCACCGTGGTCGCGGCCCTTGCGCCGAGCTTCGTCGCTTTGCTCCTCGGGCGCGTCCTGCAAGCAGGCGGGACTGCGCTGATGATCCCCACTCTCATGACCGTGGCCATGACTTTGGTCCCACCGCAGCGCCGCGGCACGGTGATGGGAATTATTTCTGTGGTTATTTCCGTCGCCCCGGCGCTGGGCCCCACGGTCGGCGGGGCAATCCTTAACCGCTTCACCTGGCACGTCATCTTCTGGGCCATGGTGCCGCTCATCGCTCTCATCCTGGTGGCTGGTCTCTGGCGCCTGAGCGATGTGGGTGAGAACCGCGATACCCCACTCGACGGTCCCTCCGTACTCCTTTCTGCTTGTGCATTTGGCGGTCTGGTCTATGGTTTGTCTTCGATTGAAAAGATGCTGCAGGGTGGTGCCTGGGTAGACATCACCGTCACCGTGGTGGGCGTCATCGCGCTCATCGTCTTCATCCGCCGGCAGCGGCGTCTGGCGCTCGAGGATCGTGCACTAATGGATATGCGCCCCTTCCGCGTTCGCAACTTCACGCTCGCGGTGCTCATCCTGGTATTGTCCTTCGGCCTGATGCTGGGAATGGTTACGGTCTTGCCCATCTACCTGCAGACCACCCTGGGCGTCACCGCCTTTGCCACGGGATTGGCGGTGATGCCGGGTGGTATTCTCCAAGCATTTCTTTCCCCGATTGTGGGCCGACTCTTCGATTCCTATGGCCCGCGCCCGCTCATGATTCCTGGCTCGCTGTTTATGGTGGCCAGCCTGTGGCTCTTGGCCACCTTGGGCGAGAACTCAGCCGTGTGGATGGTTGTGGGCATGCACGTTCTCTTCTCCTTCGGCATGTGCCTGATGATGACGCCGTTGATGACAACAGCGCTGTCCTCGCTTCCGGAGAAGCTGTATTCGCATGGCTCGGCCATCATGAACACCTTCCAGCAACTGGCGGGTGCGATGGGAACGGCTTTCCTCGTTGTCTTCCTCACGCGCGGCACCCAGGCCGGTGTCGCGGCGGGGATGGGGCCGGCCGCAGCGACGGCACAGGGAACGCACTGGGCTTTCCTTTTCGCTGGCGTGGCCGGCACCGCCATTGCGGTGATTGCACCGCTGCTCAAGCGCGTGGATTAGCACAGCGGCATGTTCAGTCGAAGCTCCTCTGCGTCCTCACCCCATACGAGGACGGCGTCGGTGGAGTCCTCGGCGCCCATGTAGAACACCGGCTCGGTGTCGGAAACGTCGTAGCTGCGCACGGTGCACTGCCCGTTGGATAGTTCCTGTGCATCCTGCGTCGGGGCGGCTGCATCGCGCTTGGCGACGTCCCCGTACCGCGCCACGGAGTATCCCACACCGTCACCAACGCAGGTGATCTTTGCGTCCTGACCATCTTCCGGTTCGCGGGCATCGCAGGTGGCACCGCTGAAGCCTTCCCCGCCGGGACGGGAGCTGATGAGTCCCGGGTGGTCGTCGACAAGCGCCTGCTCAGCCTCGGACCAAGCCGGCCGTCCCAAGAAGAACCACAGTAGGCCGCCGATCAGAGCTAAGAGGAGAAGCCCCACGCCGAGCCCGGTGAAGACTTTCTTCTTCGAGGTCGACCTGCGCTTGGAAGAGTCCGCCGCGGGGGCAGAAGCGGGGATCGACGGTTGCGGCTGCGTTCCCCACCCCTCCTGCGGGGCGGGGGTGTAGGGCTGTTCTGCTTGCCACTGCGGTGTGCCCGCTGTGGCGGTGTTCGCGCCAGTGGTGTTCGCGCCAGCAACATTGGCGCTGGTCGTGCCCGCGCTACGGAGAGAATCAACGACGGCAGCAGCCGAGGGGTAGGCGGCAGCTGCGCGGAAGGAAGGGCAGGCGGCGGCGACGATGCGCGCGAGGCGGTCGATTGCTTCTTTCGCTGTTGCGGTGGGAGCTTCGTTATTTGAGGCTGGTCCGACCGCAGCGAAGAAGGCATTCGAGCGGTTATCGGTCAGGATGATGCGACGCGGATTGAGTGCGCGGACGGCGTAGTTGGCGCGGCCCTTGTTGAGTAGAAAGTCGGTGGCGTCTGCCAGGGGAGCAAAGACGGCGAGGGCTTCCTCCCGGGACAGGTGGTGCGCGCCAACGCCGGAGGAGGTGAAGTTAGAAAGCTGCTCGCCCGGCAGACTGCGGCGCACAAAGAATTCCTGACCGCTGTTCATCGTGCCTGTACCCACGATGGGTGCGATGGCGCTGTGCTGTAGCTGCCCCACAATGCCGGACTGGCGGAGCACGCCGCGGTGCTCTGAGGCGTAGATTTCCACGAGCATCTCATTGTGTGAGGGATCTTCCACGAGGAAGAGCGTGGAGTCGGCTCCTTGGTCCAAGACTGCCTTTTGGCGCAGCTGGTGCTGGGTGGTGAAAAATTCTGGGAGCATAGACACGGTGAGAGGAAATCCTTCGCGGAGAGTCGACGATGAGATTTATAGAATCCTCTTCATTCTAAGGGGATGAAGCCTCCATGGCAGGCTGGTGCGTGACGCGGGCTTTCTAGCGCCTGTTCGCTACCGGCGTACAGTACCGCTGCCTGCGGAAACGGGGGTTTAGGGGAAGTGGGGAGAAAAATCGTGAATGGAGTGTCCGCCCCGCGCGTTAGAGTGGATGACACATTTAAAGCGAAAGGTAAGAGGTAATGTTCGAGAGGTTTACTGACCGTGCTCGCCGCGTCATCGTTTTGGCGCAGGAGGAAGCACGCATGCTCAACCACAATTACATCGGCACCGAGCACATCCTCCTGGGGCTTATCCATGAAGGTGAAGGTGTAGCAGCCAAGGCCTTGGAGTCCATGGGCATCTCGCTGGAGGATGTCCGCCGTGAGGTGGAAGAGATCATTGGTCAAGGTTCTCAGCCGCACACAGGCCACATCCCATTTACCCCGCGCGCCAAGAAGGTCCTCGAGCTCTCGCTGCGTGAGGGCCTCCAGATGGGGCACAAATACATTGGCACCGAGTTCCTGCTCCTCGGCCTCATCCGTGAGGGTGATGGTGTGGCTGCGCAGGTGCTGACCAAGTTGGGTGCTGACTTGCCGCGCGTTCGCCAGCAGGTTATCCAGCTGCTCTCCGGATATGAGGGCAACGAGGGCGAAGGCAACCAGTCCCAGGGCGGTGCCGGCCCGGTTGGCGCTGGTGCTGGCGCTGGCCAGGGCGGCCGTGGCGGCTCGGGCGGCTCCGGTGAGCGTTCCAACTCTCTGGTGCTGGACCAGTTCGGCCGCAACCTCACCCAGGCTGCGCGCGATGGCAAGCTGGACCCAGTGGTGGGCCGCGATTCCGAGATCGAGCGCATTATGCAGGTGCTGTCCCGCCGCACGAAGAATAACCCGGTGCTCATCGGTGAGCCCGGCGTGGGTAAAACCGCCGTGGTCGAAGGCTTGGCTCTCGATATCGTCAACGGCAAGGTCCCGGAGACCCTCAAGGATAAGCAGCTCTACTCGCTGGACCTGGGCTCCCTGGTGGCCGGTTCGCGCTACCGCGGTGACTTTGAGGAACGCCTGAAGAAGGTGCTCAAGGAGATTAACCAGCGCGGTGACATCATCCTCTTCATCGATGAGATCCACACCTTGGTCGGCGCCGGTGCCGCCGAGGGCGCTATCGACGCCGCGTCGCTGCTGAAGCCGAAGCTGGCCCGTGGCGAGCTGCAGACCATCGGTGCCACCACGCTGGATGAGTACCGCAAGCACATTGAGAAGGACGCCGCTCTCGAGCGCCGCTTCCAGCCGGTCAAGGTGGAAGAGCCTTCTCTCGATGACACCATCCTCATCCTCAAAGGCCTGCGCGATAAGTACGAGGCACACCACCGTGTCTCCTATACCGACGAGGCACTGAAGGCGGCGGCCTCCCTGTCTGACCGCTACATCAACGACCGCTTCCTGCCGGATAAGGCCGTGGACCTCCTCGATGAGGCCGGTGCCCGCATGCGTATCAAGCGCATGACCGCTCCGGAGGGCCTGCGCGAGGTCGATGACCGCATCGCTGAGGTCCGCAAGGAGAAGGAAGCTGCGATCGACGCCCAGGACTTTGAGAAGGCCGCTGGCTTGCGCGATAAGGAGCGCAAGCTGGGTGAAGAGCGCGCGGAGAAGGAAAAGCAGTGGCGTTCCGGTGACCTAGAGGAGATCGCTGAGGTCGGTGAGGAACAGATCGCAGAGGTCCTGGCTCACTGGACTGGCATTCCGGTTCTCAAGCTCACGGAGAAGGAATCCAACCGCCTCCTCAACATGGAGGAGGAGCTGCACAAGCGCATCATTGGCCAGGACGAAGCCGTCAAGGCTGTGTCCCGCGCCATTCGCCGCACCCGTGCTGGTCTGAAGGATCCGCGCCGTCCTTCCGGTTCCTTCATCTTCGCCGGCCCGTCCGGTGTGGGTAAGACGGAGTTGTCGAAGTCCTTGGCTAACTTCCTCTTCGGTTCGGATGATGACCTTATCCAGATCGATATGGGTGAGTTCCACGACCGCTTCACCGCCTCCCGTCTCTTCGGTGCTCCTCCGGGATACGTCGGCTACGAGGAAGGCGGCCAGCTGACGGAGAAGGTCCGCCGTAAGCCGTTCTCCGTGGTCCTCTTCGACGAGATCGAGAAGGCCCACAAGGAGATCTACAACACCTTGCTGCAGGTGCTGGAGGACGGCCGCCTGACCGATGGCCAGGGCCGCATCGTGGACTTCAAGAATACGGTGCTCATCTTCACCTCCAACCTGGGCACCCAGGACATCTCGAAGGCCGTGGGCTTGGGCTTCACCGGCTCCTCGGAGAATGATTCGGATGCGCAGTATGAGCGCATGAAGAACAAGGTCAACGACGAGCTGAAGAAGCACTTCCGCCCTGAGTTCCTCAACCGTATCGATGAGATTGTGGTCTTCCACCAGCTCACCCAGGAGCAGATCGTCGAGATGGTGGAGCTGCTCATCGGACGCGTCGAGAAGCAGCTTTCCGAGCGTGACATGGGCATCGAGCTCACCCAGAAGGCCAAGGATCTTCTTGCCAAGCGTGGCTTCGATCCGGTCTTGGGCGCTCGCCCGTTGCGCCGCACCATCCAGCGCGAGATTGAGGACCAGCTCTCCGAGAAGATCCTCTTCGGTGAAATTGGCGCCGGTGAGATCATCACCGTGGATGTTGAAGGCTGGGATGGTGAGTCCAAGGACAACTCTTCCGCAACCTTTACCTTCACCCCGCGTCCGCGCCCGCTGCCGGAGGACACCTTCGACAAGGAGCTCGAGGAGACCGCCGTGCGTGAGGCCGATGAGGAACTCGCCACCGAGATCGATGAGGAGTCCCACGGTCCGGATTCCGATGGTCCTGACACCGTCACCCCGGACGTCCTCGACGAGTCTGGTAGCGATTCCGCCGAGGAATCCCACAACAACGATGGTGATGACGGCAATCCGCCGCCGGCTGGTGCCGGTGCTGGCCAGCCGCTCTAAGCGCTGACTTGGGCCCCGCGCTGGGCCCATAAGGATTAGCCCCGAACCGCATGCGAGTGACACTCCGTGCGGTTCGGGGCTTTCTTTGCGTGACCGGTGGGCGGGACGGCCCGGTGGGCGGCGTGCCCACAACTAGAACAGAATCAGCACACTGTCTCGTGGGATTCGTGTTCCGGGGGCTCGATCTGGATGGTGGAGTGCTCGATGCCGTGTTCGCGCAGAACGTGCTGGGCGGCATCTAACAGCGGACCGGTGTCGACGGTGCCGTCGCGCACGATGTGCACGGTCGTGAGAACGTTGACTCCGTCCAGGCTCCACAGGTGCAGGTCATGGATGTCGGCAACGCCTTCGACCCGACGCAGCACGGGTTCGATCACGCTGGCGTCGAAGCCCGCCGGAACCTGCTCGAGCAGAACGCTTGCCGACAACCGCATGAGCTGCCACGCGCGTGGGAGCACCATCGCCGCGATGACTAAAGAGGCGATCACGTCCGCCGCCACAAATCCCGTGGTCAGCACCACGATGCCCGCTACGATCACCGCGACCGAGCCGAGCAAGTCCACCAGTACGTGTAAGAACGCGCCTTCCACGTTGATCGAGGACTCGCGGTGCCGGTGCAGCACCCACGCCGAGAGCGCATTGGCTACCAGGCCGATCACCGCGATGATCAGCATCGCCTTGCCCTGTACCTCGGCCGGGCTCTGCAGGCGGCGCACCGCCTCGACGACAATCCACACTGAGATTGCCAGCACCATTACTGCGTTGGCTAGCGCCGCAAGTACCTCTACTCGCCGGTAGCCGTAGGTGGCCTGGGCTGATGCTTGGCGCCGCCCAACCAACACTGCGATCACCGCAATGATGAGTCCCGCGGCGTCGGAAAGCATGTGCATCGCATCCGCCATCAGTGCCATCGAGCCCGCCAACCATCCGCCGATTAGCTCCGCGAAGAAGACAATGCCGGTAATACTGAGCGCAATCAGGAGCGCGCGCAGCGGCGTGCTGGAGTGATCATGGTCGTGGTGCTCGTGTGCCATGCACTCAGCCTATCACCACCAACGCTTATTGACAATAAAATGAAAACGTATGGCGGCGGGCAAAAGTGTGCGTTCTAGCTCTACTTGGCCACGCCGAGGTCTACCAGAGCTTTCTTTGCTACTTCAGGGTCATCACTCTTGATCATGTACTCAACGATTCCCTTATCATCCGCGAGGATCTCCTGAACAGTGAAGATGGCCTCCAATCGCTGTGCCTTGAATGTGGAACCGCGCGTTGATTCTGCCGGAATCTCAGCGGCGTCCAAGACGGGCTTGCCGTCACGAACGGCGGCGGTGGCAGCAGGATCATCGGTGAAGACTACATAACCAACCTCAGGCGCCTTCGTAGTATCCACGGAACAGTTGGTGCCCTTCGCTTCTGGGGCAGGGGAGTTATCCGCGCCGTAGTAGCTGAACATCACTTCATAATCTGTGCACACTTCCACGAAGTCAGCAATCGGCTCGGGCGCATGGTCGGTAGGAGTGAGGCCGCTTTGAGCGTCGCCAGCAGTATCGCCACCGGTCTCGCCGGCGGTGTCACCGTTGGAAGCCCCGGAATCGGCAGGTGCTTCAGCGGCGGGCTGCGCAGGCGCGGCGGAATCCTCAGACTTGTCACCAAAGAGGGCATCTTTAGCTGCGACGTAACCAATCGCTACCACCACGATGACCGCGATTACTATCGGAAGGAGCAACAGCTGCTTCTTTACACTGAGGCCTTGCTTCGGGGCATCGGTATGGGAACCTGTCGTGCCCGCGGTGGGGTTTGACGTGGAGGCGGTGCCTGATGCATTCTTCGAAGCTGCGCCTGGGTCTAGTAGTGAGCCATGCTTGATGAAATGGCGGTAGCCATTATCCGCAACTGTCTGGCCTTCTTTGATGTGTGATGTGTCTTCCGCCCCGTTAAGGTGATCGGGCGAACCCGGGTATGCAAGTCGGCTCATTATTCAGTCCACCACCGTGAATCAATATCGGAATACAGGGAGCGCATCGACTCAACGCGCGCTTCCACGCTGTCGCGATTGAGACGGTGCTTGTTTTCTTTCCACCGCTTAAAAAGCTCCTCCGAAGACACCGCGCGCGAGGCCTCCGTCCGTGCTTCACGGCCTGCGGTCAGGGCCCACTGGGCGGCAAACTGCACGCGACGCGCGGCCTTTTCCGTGAACCCGCTCCACACTTTGTACGTGTTGTAGAGCTGAGCCACGACGGCCCAGCCATCTTGGTAGGGCAGAACTGTGACGTTGCCCAGGTTGTCAAGTTCAAGGAACTCAAAATGAGATGGATCCTTCTTATCGGCGGTCACGAGGATCCTTCGGTTGGTGACAAACGCGGCACCATCCACCCCGCTTGCTTTCGTGGCGGCGGCTTCCAGCACAATTTCGTCGACACCAAGGCCTTCTACAACGGCTGCGGCGGCAGCGTGCACAATCTCGGAATCACCAGCACGTTTAAGTGCAGCACCGAGATCTGGCCGGTCTGTCATTGCAATTTGGGGTCCTGTCATGCACACGAGACTAACAACACATCAAAAACTGTGACTGGGTGTGCTGAATTATGGCGTAGATCACCCCCCAGCATAGGGGTGATGGATGGGGCACCACGGTACCGTGCCAGAAACCTCGGTACGTTGTGTGGGTATGAGCTCAACGTTCACGCCAGCAAAGTTTGATGATACTTGGATCTACCGCCTTACAAAGTTCCCGTGGCCGGAACCGGCGCCGAGCAAAGATGAGGTGCGCCGCCACTCGTGGGGAATGGTGTACAAAAGCAATAAGGCGTTTGCGACCCCGCTAGGGGTTGAGGGCAACAACGCAAGGGCGGCCAAGTACTACAAAACATCTCTCGAGCAAAACTGGGGGGTCACTGGTGCACAGGAAGCGTATCAGGTTATTGATGCTCTGCTCGAAGGTGGCCAGCACGTGGAAGATGACCTGGTTTTACCCCTCGCATACGCCATGAAGGACGTCCCCGAGCGCGAGCTAGATGCGGAAGTGGAGGAAAAGGTCGAGTTCCTCAAAGACTTCTTTATTGCCCAAGGCGCGGATCCGCGTCGTGGAGAACATAAGTTCCGCTATCTCGTAAGGATGTTGCGCTCGGAGGGCTTTGCCAAAGCAGCGGCCCCGGCACTGCCCGCCACTACTCGCGCATGGGACATAATCCGTGTTCACAACGTTGGTGGCCCGGCAACGGAGCTGGGGTGGATCTCTCCAGAAGAGTTCCTTCAGATTTCAGACAAGGCCGTGGCGGCGCTGCAGCGCTACTTCGTGTCGTGGGCTGACGTAGCCGCAAGTTTCTGGTGGGGTCGAATGATCTGGGCGAGTGATGGTGAGCCCGACGTCACCGCTGCGATGAAGGATCAATCGCAACGGATCACCGAGCTGCTCGCACACAGTGATTCGCCTTGGGTGCGCGTGCCCTTGCACGACATCCAGGCCGAGGAGCCATTCTCGTCCTTGGGTGGTTTGCACTAGAGCCCCTGCACTAAGCCCTTAGGAAGCTTGGCAGTTAGAGGGTGCAGGGACATCCTTGAAGCGGTCGATCAGATAGTCCACGCCGCGTGGAGCCGAGTTCACAATTCCAACGGCGTGGTTAGCCCCGGAGCGGGGAAGAATATCGACGGGGTTCGCGGCCTCAAACTGCACGGCGCCACCGAGTGAGCAGTAGTTGCTCGCCATCGTGCGGGACTGCTCGTAGGGGATGAGGTCATCGGTGGGGGAGTTCATGACCAGCATCGGGGCGTTGAGGGCACGCTGGCCCAGTCGTTGCTCCGCAAGCATCTGGGCGGCAGCCGGTTTGCGGCGCACAAGTTCGCCGAAGGACTCGCCCGTCTTGGTCAGCTGGCTGGTGCGGGTAAAGCCCCACGTCGCAATCGAATCACCAATGCAGGCGTGGGCGGCGCTGGCAAGGAAGTGCATGCCGCGCGGGTTCATCTCGGTGACGATCTCGTTATAAAAATCAGGGCTGCGTTCCGCATAGCCGTTGATGGCATAGCCCAAAACGTGAACGATGGAGGAGCCATCGACCGCGTTCATGACCTCGAAAAGATCGGCCGGCGGGGCACCGGCGTACGTGCCCTTGACGTTGAGCTCCGGTGCATAGGTTTCCGCGTACTCGGCTGCGGCCGCGGCCGCACCGCCTCCTTGGGAATAGCCGGCGAAGCCAACGGGGGCATCGGCCGGCGCGTTCGCGTGGCGGAGGGCGGCGCGGGCGGCGTCGAGAACCGCGTGTGCTTCCTCGATGTGGTTGACATAGGTGTGGTGACCTGGTGTGCCGAGTCCAACCAGGTCGGTCGTGACCACGCGCACGCCCTGTTGCGCGGCGTATTGATACAGTGCGTACTCGTAGTTCATATTGAGCGTGACCTGATTGGCCGGACCCAGCGCGACGTTGCCCACCGACTGCGTGGCATTGGACGGAGCGCACTGGTCGCCCGCGCCGCGGGTGCCGGGTGCGAAGATGATGGTGGGGCGCTCACCCGGGCCGCTCCAGGCAGCGGAAGGCTCGTAGATGACGCCGGTGACGGTGGCGGGGGAGCCGTCCATGAGCGTGGACTCATAGGAGATCTTCTCCGCAGTGACGCCGGAGACGCCTGCGAGGTGGTCAATCGGATGGGCAGAGGTCGGCGTGCCGGGTGTAGCCGATGCTGTGACGGGCAACAGCGCAGAAGCCGCCAGCGTAAGGGCCGCCGCGAGCGCGCGAGGAGAGATTAGATTCATGCCGTAAGGGTAATCGTTCTGTCGCCGGTACGCAGCGACTTCGCTGCGCTGAGACGTCGCTGCGCTAAGCTAGCGCGCATGGGCATTTATTTTCGCAAGCGCAAGAAGACCGGAAAAAATAGCTGGATCAATCTCTCCGGCTCCGGTGCCTCGATGTCGACAAAGGTCGGTCCCGTGACCTTTAACTCCCGCGGCGGCATGTGGGTCAATCTTCCCGGTGGACTGAACTTCCGGGGGCGCTGGCGCTAATGACTTCTCACCCCAGCAGCGACTATGTCCGTATGGGGTACGAGGCTGACGTCGTCCTGCGCCTAGGCATGATGCTCATGGGTGCGGGAACGTCCGGCTACCGCGTGCTGCGCGGCATGAAACGTGCCGCCCGCGCGCTCGGCTTTGATCGGCTCGACGCCAACGTTGGCGTCACACAGATCACCTGTACGTTCCACCGTGGCCGCGACTTCCGCACGGTGGTGGCGCAACAGCATTCGCCGGCTGTCGACGCTTCCCGGATCGAAGCCCTTGAGGACCTGACCCACCACCGGCTGTACGCGGGCATCACGGCGGAAGAACTCACAAAGATGCTCGACGTCATCGAGGCCAACGTGGTCAAGCGGTGGAACCGCTGGCTCCTAGCTGCGGCGGCGTCCATTGCGTGCGCCTCTTTCGCGGTCCTGAACTTCTTTACGCCGCTGGCGATTCTGCTGGTAGCCCTCGCCGCCTTTTGTGGTCAGCTCACCCGCGCGGTTTTGCACGGCAAGCACGTCCACCAACTGGGGTGCATCGTGGCAGCCGGAACGGTGGCCAGCCTCGTGTACTTCTTCACCACCGAGGCCGTGGCCGCCGCCGGAGTGGCGGACCCGTCAGAGTTTTCCTCGGGCTACGTGGCCGCGGTGCTCTTCCTCATTCCCGGCTTCCCGTTGTTCTCCGCGCTCATTGACCTCGCGCGCTTCGACTTCGAGGCCGGGCTTTCCCGCCTGACCTATGCGCTGACGGTGATCACCGCCGCGACCTTTACCGTGGCGTTGGTCAGCTGGACCACGGAGCTAACTCCGGAACCGGGCATCCCCGACTATGCGCCGGTGTGGTACCTCGCCGCCGCGGCGGCCAGCTTCTTGGGCATTTCCGGATTCGCGTTCCTCTTTAATTCCTCGCGCCGGATGGTGCTCGTGGCGGCCGCGGTGGGAACGGTGGCCAACCTCGTTCGCCTTATCCTTATCGGGGTCGGGGCCACAAGCTACGTCGGCGCGTTCGCCGGCGGTCTCATCGTGGGGCTCTTGGGCGCGGTGGCCTCCAAGCGCGCGCATCTACCGCGCATCACCACGACGGTGCCGGCGTCCGTCATCATGATCCCGGGAACCTCCATGTTCCGCACGGTTTATCACCTTAATGTTGGCAACATGGACCAGGCGTTGAACAACTTCGCCACTGCCTCGATGGCCGTGGCGGCCATTGGTTGCGGGCTCATCCTCGCCCGCCTGCTGACTGACCGCGATTGGACCTTCGGTCACCTCATCGATTTCTCGCACGTGCCTAGTGCGGCAGGTGAAACAGGCCCTGCTCGTTGATGTCCATTAGGCCATCCTCGATAAGCGAGGCCTGCGCCCGCGAGCGCTGCGTCGCGTCCGGCCACACCGCATCCAGGTCGGCTTGGGGAACTGGGTGGGGTGAGCCGCGGAGGACGTCGAGAAGCAGCCCGCGCACCTGGCGGTCCGTGCCGGTGAACTTCTGCACGCGCTTCTTTGCCCGCGCTGCCTCCTCTTCGCTGGGTTCCGGACAGCCCGCGAGCTGCCACGCGCACGAGGCTTTGATGGGGCAGGCGGCGCAGTCGGGGTTCTTGGCTGTGCACACCAGTGCACCGAGCTCCATGAGCGCGGCGGAAAAACGTGGCCCATTCTCCTCCGGAAGCAGTGCTTCCACCTGTGCCAGCTCGCGTTTTGTGGGAGGCGGCGCGAGGAAGCGGCCCTCCTCGGCGCGGGCATAGACGCGGCGCACGTTGGTATCCACCACCGGGACGTTGTAGCCAAAATGGAAGCACGCCACGGCGCGCGCGGTGTACTCACCGATCCCGGGCAACGCCAAGAGCTTGTCGACGTCCCCCGGAACCGCCCCCTCACCAATCTCCTTCGCGCACTCCCACAAGCGCAGCGCGCGGCGCGGGTAGCCCAGCTTTCCCCAGGCGCGCAGTACATCCGCTTTGGATGCCGCCGCGAGGTCGTGTGGGGTGGGCCAGCGGCGCATCCACTCCTCCCACTGTGGGGCCACGCGTGCGACGGGGGTCTGTTGGCTCATGACCTCGCTTAAGAGCACACCCCACGCTGAGGTACCCGGTCGGCGCCACGGCAGGGGGCGCTCATGGGCATCGAACCATTCCACGACAGCTTGGGTATCCATAGGCACCTCAGTGTAGGGCGCTGAGGTCTAAGCTAAGAAACATGCCTTTAGCTAAAGTTCCTCAAAATCCACAGAAAGTGTGGGAAGCCCTCCAGCAAGGTAATCAACGCCTCGTTACGGGCAACCTCATCGCCGTTAACCAGGACGCGAAGCTGCGCGCTGGCCTGACCCAGGGCCAGGATCCGCGCGTCATCGTATTGGCCTGCTCGGACTCCCGCGCGCCGATCGAGCACGTGTTCAACATTGGTTTCGGCGATGCCTTCGTCATCCGTACCGCGGGCCACATTTTGGACAGCGCGGTGATGGCCTCGCTGGATTATGCCTTAGAAAACCTCCACGCCAACCTGCTCGTTGTCATGGGACATCAGTCCTGCGGCGCAGTGGGCGCGGCCAAGGACTTCCTGGATGGTCGCGAATTGCCCACGGGCCTGCAGCGCCCGATCATCGAGCAAGTTGCCGCGGCCTCGATGGTGGCCAAGCGTGATGGCCGCGAAGAGCGCGCTGACTTCGAGCGCGAAAACACCGCGCAGGTGGTTTCCCAGATCATCTCCGATATTCCGGCTGCACGCCGGCTTCTCGACGCCGGAACGCTCGGCATCGTCGGCCTGCGCTACCTCCTTGAGGATTCCAGCGTGGAAACCGTCGTCCTGCACGGAGTTCATTAGCCCTGGGCGCTGGGCGGGCCCCAAGCGCGTAGAAGCCGCTGCTCAAGACACGCGGCTTGGGGCTGGCCCGGGTTGGGCTCGAGTCCCCTTAAACTAAGACCTGTGACTGAGCCATCCCGTACCCCGAAGCAGCTGCCGCGAGAGATCTACGTGCGTCGTCGCGTCGCCGCACTCGTGGCGATCTTGGTACTCGTGGTTGTTCTTATCTTCGCTGCTACCGCGCTCTTTGGCGGTTCGAAGGAGGACTCGGCGGCCGAGTCGCAGCAGGCAGCGGTTTCGGATACCTTGGCACCTTCGGAAAAAACAACCTCCGCAGCGGAAACGACGGAGCCCACCTCAGCCAAGGAATCCGCCGAAGCGACGGGTTCGACGGAACCGGCGAAATCCGAGGCGGGCGAGTCCGGCAAGGAAGAACCAACGTCAGAGGCGAAGCCGGATGAGCTGACCGTGGACCCGTCCAAGACGACGTGCTCCCTCCAGGACCTCAAGGTGCTGGCTAAGACCAATGAGGACAGCGTCCCGGCCGGTAAGATGCCGACCTTCTACCTGGAGGTTTTTAACCCGACGACAAAGGATTGCTCCATCGACCTCGATGAAGAGCAGCTGCGCTTTGAGGTTTACAAGATGGGCTCTAACGAGCGCGTGTGGGCCGATACTGACTGCTATGCCTCTGTAGAAACCGGCAAGCAGACCTTCAAGTCCGGTGAGACCCGCTACTTCCAGGCGGATTGGTCCCGCAAGCGCTCCGAACCGGGCAAGTGTACCGAGCGTGAGGAAGCCGAGCCGGGTGCTTACTTCCTGCATACCGTCATCGGGGAAAACTACTCCCCAGCGTTGCCGTTTAACTTGCTTTAAGCGCTGCAATCGCCTCGCTCAGCGTTGCGGCTTGGTGCACCTGCATGCCGCCGCCGATCTCTACCTTTCCGGGCGGGACGATGGCGTAGCGGTAACCCAAACGGGACGCTTCTGCCAAGCGGCGGTCTAGGTTCGGCACACGGCGCACCTCGCCAGCTAGGCCCACCTCACCGATGACCACCGTCTTCGGTGGTAGCGGCTGCTCGTGCAAGGAGGACCACGTGGCGAGCGCTACGGCAAGATCCGTGGCTGGTTCCTGAATCTTCATTCCTCCCACCGTGGCCACGTAGGCGTCCTTATCGTTGGTGCGCTCGCCCGCGCGGGCCTGCAGCACCGCGAGCACCATGGGGACGCGGTTGGCGTCGAGCCCCGTCACCACGCGCCGCGGGTTCTTGGCCACGGGATCGACGGTCAACGCTTGTACCTCGGCCAAGATGGGGCGCACACCATCCATGGCGACGGTCACCGCGGAGCCATCCGGGGTGCTGCCGCGGTGGGAGAGAAAGAGGCCGGAAGGATCCGCGACCTCCCTGATTCCGGCCGCTGTCTGCTCGAAGCAGCCCATCTCATCGGTAGCGCCAAAGCGGTTCTTCAGGCCGCGAAGCAGCCGCAGTGAGGATTGGCGGTCACCTTCAAAGTTCAAGACAACGTCCACGAGGTGCTCGAGCACGCGCGGACCGGCGACGTTGCCATCCTTGGTCACGTGCCCGACGAGGAGGATAGGGATGCCGGTGGTTTTGGCTAGCGTGGTCAGCGCTGCGGTCACAGCGCGTGACTGCGCTACGCCGCCAGCGACGCCTTCGACCCCGGCGGCGTGCATGGTTTGGACGGAGTCCACGATGAGCAGGCTGGGCTTAAGCTGCTCTACATGGCCAAAGACGACGTCCAGGTTTGACTCGGCCGCAAGGTAGAGCGTCTCATGCAGCGCCCCGGTGCGCTCCGCGCGGGCGCGAACCTGCCCGGCGGATTCCTCCGCGGTGGCGTACAGGGCAGTGCGGCCCAACTGTGCCCAGCGGGAGGCTACCTCCAGCAGCAGAGTGGATTTGCCGACTCCCGGCTCTCCCGCCATGAGCACGACCGAACCAGGGACGATGCCGCGGCCGAGAACGCGGTCAAGCTCCCCGACGCCGGTATTGATGGCCTTCGTCGCTGACGCGCCGACCGTCGTTATCGGCACCGCCGGGCTCGTCGGCGTCAAGCCTGTGGGGCGCCGCCCAGACACGGCGGCTTGGGCGGCGGTACTGCTTTGAGTCGCCGCGGTTTCCTGCAGCGTCCCCCATGAGCCACACTCAGGGCAGCGGCCGAGCCACTTGGGGGAGACGAAGCCACACTCAGAACACGTGTGGACGGGACGAACCTTTTTTGCCATGTCTCACACTCTAGTAAGCCGCGTGGACATCCAGTGTGCTCGTGAAATGAAGTAGGTCTTTTTCACTTACCGCGCGCGCTACTCATGAAGGCGTTACAGTGTTAAGCAGGTTACTCCAATGTGTGTGCCTGTCCCTCTTCATATCTGTCCGATTCTCTAGTAAGAAGGTAATTCTCATGAAGATTCGTCGCACTCTCGTTGCCGCTGGCGCTGCTGTTGCCATCGCTTTTGCTGGTACCCCGGCTGCTTCCGCAGCGCAGGCGCCGGAGCCGCTGGCTTCCGTTCTGACCCAGATTGCTAACACCGCTGGCTACGAGGCTCAGAACATCATCCTCGTCCCGGCTGCCCTGTCCTCCTTGGGCTTCCTGTCGAACCTGCTGTCCTAGTCCAGACCTCTCACACACAAACCTCACTATTCAAGGAGACAAAATGAAGATTCGTCGCACCCTCGTTGCCCTGGCCGCTGCTACCTCTCTGGCCGTTGCAGGCACCCCGGCCGCTTCTGCTGCTACCTACCCGGAGCCGCTGAACCAGGTTATGGATCAGATGGTTAAGGTCGGTGGCCCGCAGGCGCCGAACCTTCTTCTGGTTCCGGCTGCTCTGTCCTCCCTGGGCATCGTGAACTCCATCGTTGTGCTGGCTCTGACCTCTTCTCAGGCCTAAGCACCTCACTGGCACTGTAGAAAAGGCCACCGCGTGTATCTCATGCGGTGGCCTTTGTGCATCTACGGAAGCACTAATACGAAACGCAACCGCCCCAACTGACGAAGTTGATTCCCCGATTCGAAGATCCGGGAAAACTTTGGCAGCTGGGGCGGTTGCGCTTTGAAGAAAAGGCTTACTTGTTCTCAGCGTAGCCTTCGGTGGACTGCGGGTCGCGGTCGAAGTCACCGGACTGCAGCGGGGAGGCGGACACGGTGGCGTCAACCTCAATGGTGCCGGTGTTGAAGGTGAAGGTCACCGGGCGGGAGCCGCCGAAGGCGTAGTCCTCGTTCTCCAGGGAGGTGGTCACATAAGTGATGTTCTCATCCTTGCCGTCCTTGGGGAGGCGGTCCAGGTTCGTCTGGGAATCAGCAAAGAGGGAATGATCGCGGGGGAGCGGCTCGACGCCCTCCAGAGGAACATCCTGGCCGTCGACGCTGACGGACTCGAGGACGACGTCGTTGACCTTGTAGCCCTGGTTGACGGCGATGAACTTGAGGGAGGTCTCACCGGTGTCCGGCTCAACCTGAATGGTGACGTCACGCACGGCCACCTTTCCATCTTCGGAGCTTGCGGATGCGCCGTCGACAGCAATCACCTTTTCCGCGGTCTGAGCAACATGACCGGCCGAGCAGGACGCCAAGGCCAGCGCGGAGAGGGCGGTAACTGACATGATGGCACCGCAGCGAGCGGCGGACTTCAGGGACTGCACTGTGAGTGTCCTCCATTGAATTGCGATCACAAAGCTTATCAACGCTTTAGCCTAGTACCTCTGGGAAGAAAGCACACAGTTTCCAGCAAACCCCTTGGGTAGACCGGGGGTAGCCGAGCTTTCTATAGGGCGTCACCGTGGTGTAAAGCGGCGGGCAGGCGGTACCCGGGCGGGGGAGCGGGGCACGATGGCTGCGTGCTAGAATAGATTCCCTGTATATGCGGCCCACCGAGAGTACGCCGAGAGCACACGATGGGCACCGTCTCAAAGGCTTCACAAGGAGTGGCAATGGAATTTAAGGTCGGAGAGGTCGTCGTCTACCCCCACCACGGCGCCGCCAAGATTACGGCGATTGAAACCCGGGAGATGGGCGGCGAGGAGCTCGAATACCTCGTTCTCCAAATCAACCAGTCCGACCTCGTGGTCCGCGTGCCTTCCAAGAACGTTGAGATGGTCGGCGTGCGTGATGTCGTGGGCAAGGAAGGCCTCGAGAAGGTCTTTTCCGTTCTGCGCGAAGTAGACGTTGAGGAAGCCGGCAACTGGTCCCGCCGCTACAAGGCCAACCAGGAGCGCCTCGCCTCCGGCGACATCAACAAGGTGGCCGAGGTTGTGCGTGACCTGTGGCGCCGCGACCAGGACCGCGGCCTGTCCGCTGGTGAGAAGCGCATGCTGGCCAAGGCCCGCCAGATTCTGGTCGGTGAGCTCTCCCTGGCCAAGCCGGTTGATGAGAAGAAGGCTGACACCATGATGGAGGAAATCAACGCCACCATCGAGCGTCACCGCGCCGCTGGCCTGGTGGATGACAAGTCCATTACCACCGACATTGACAATGACGTCGATCTCGATGACCTCTCCTTCGACGACGAAGACTAAGGACCAGCCCACCCCCCGCGTCATTGCTCTCGTCGCGGCTGCCGGGCAGGGCACACGCCTCGGCGCAGACGTTCCCAAGGCCTACGTGGAGCTACGCGGGCGCACCCTCTTGGAGCGCTCCGTTCGGGCGATGATCACCTCCGAATTCGTTGATGAGATCATCGTGCTGGTCAGCCCGGCCATGGAAGATTATGCCTCCAGCATCCTCGGCCGCATCGATTCTGACGTACCCATTCGCATCGTCCACGGCGGGGGCGAGCGCGCCGATTCCGTCTGGGCGGGACTGCAAGCAATCCCGGAGGAGGACGCCGTGGTGCTCATCCACGACGCCGCCCGGGCATTGACGCCGCCGGGGATGATCGCGCGCGTCGCCAAGCGCGTGCTCGACGGCGCCACCGCAGTCATCCCGGTCCTTCCCGTGGCAGACACCATCAAAGAGGTGGAGGGCCAGACGGTCCTGTCCACCCCAGACCGTTTCCGTCTGCGCGCTGTGCAAACGCCGCAGGGTTTTAACCTGGCCGCGCTGCGCCGCGCCAACCTAGACTATTGGGCGCAGGACCCTGACTTCGTCGCCACGGATGACGCCAGCCTCATGGAATGGCACGGCGAGCGCGTGGAGACCGTGCAGGGAGATACCTTCGCGTTCAAGATCACCACCCCCATTGACCTCGTCCTGGCCAAGGCCGTGACGGATGAGGCCGAACCGACCATCTTCGAGGTGCCTAGTGACTAACCCGATTATCCCGCGCGTGGGAATCGCCACCGACGCCCACCAGATCGAGCCTGGAAAACCCTGTTGGATCGCAGGTCTCCTCTTCGAGGACGTGGATGGCTGCGAGGGCCATTCCGATGGTGATGTGGTGAGCCACGCGCTTGTCGACGCCTTGCTCTCCGCCTCCAACCTCGGCGACCTCGGCTCCTTCGTCGGCGTGGGCCGGCCAGAGTACGACGGGGTCTCCGGTGCCCAGCTGCTGCGCGAGTGCCGCGAGCTGCTGGAGAAGGAAGGCTTCATTATCGGCAACGCCGCCGCACAGTTGGTTGGGCAGAGCCCCAAGATGGGACCGCGGCGGAAGGAAGCCGAGTCCGTGCTGAGTGACATCCTCGGCGCCCCTGTGTCTGTTTCGGCCACGACGACGGATCACCTCGGCTTCACCGGCCGTAAGGAGGGCCGCGCAGCCGTGGCCACCGCCGTGGTCTGGCGCGCTCCCAATTCCTAACGTAAAGTCATCAGAAAAGGAGGACGCTGTGGCTTTGACAATGCGAATTACCAATACCGAGGCACTTCGTGCTCGGCACGACGAACTCCTGCACGCCTTGGAAGCTGCGGTTGGTGAAAACCTTAGCTCTGAAGATTTGCGGATGCTTGCAGAGTCCGGTCGCTTTTCGAAAGCGGAGCGCGCTTTATATGACGAGCTCCGACGCGTCGAGCTTATGCTTTACCGTTAGCTCCGTGAACAGTTGCGTGCCTCCGTCGACGTGCTAGAGGCATCTGGCAAAGGGCGTCTGACAAAAGGCATCAGTCAAATGGCGTTTTCACGGCTGAAAACGCCATTTATTCGTGGCAGATGGCGTTTTTGGACCCAAAGATGCCTTGTGACAGATGCCTTTTACGGGACGCCTTCCTGTCTTAGGTCAATTGAGTGCGGAACAATCCCATCACGCTGCTGTAAGCCGCCAGGTATCAGTGTTAAAAGTGACGTTGCTCATCCATCCGCGACCTAAATCGGGTTGAATGGACAGGCACTGCGCCCAGTCCTGCTCCGTGTGACTATCGGCCGTGGTGAAATCCTATCAAGGGGTCAATTAGACTGGGCCGGGTGAGTACTTTGCGCATTTTTGATACCGCCACCCGCAGCCAACGTGAGTTCGAGCCGGTTCGTCCCGGCCATGCGTCGATCTACCTGTGTGGTGCCACCCCGCAGTCCCAGCCGCACATTGGGCACCTGCGCTCCGGCGTTGCCTTTGACATCCTGCGCCGCTGGCTGCTTGCACAGGGCTATGACGTGGCACTCGTGCGCAACGTCACTGATATCGATGACAAGATCTTGACCAAGGCAGCCGAGAATGACCGCCCTTGGTGGGAGTGGGTATCCACCTATGAGCGCGAGTTCACCAAGGCCTATAACACCCTGGGCGTTCTGCCGCCCTCTGTGGAGCCGCGCGCGACGGGTTTTGTGACCCAGATGGTGGAGTACATGCAGAGGCTTATCGACGCCGGCTTCGCCTACGCCGTGCCTGGGGGCCCAGCGGGGGAGGACGATGAGGCTGGCTCCGTTTACTTTGATGTCGCCGCGTGGAATGCCACGGAAGGGGCGGATTACGGCGCGCTGTCGGGCAACCGCGTCGAGGAGATGGAACAGGGCGAAACAGACAACGCTGGCAAGCGCAGTCCACAGGACTTTGCCCTGTGGAAGGCGGCTAAGCCGGGCGAGCCGTCCTGGCCCACTCCCTGGGGGCGCGGCCGTCCGGGCTGGCATCTGGAGTGCTCGGCCATGTCCACCTACTACCTGGGTAGCGAGTTCGATATCCACTGCGGCGGCCTGGACCTGCAGTTCCCGCACCACGAGAACGAGATTGCACAGTCCCATGCGGCCGGCGATAGGTTTGCCAACTATTGGATGCACAACCACTGGGTGACCATGTCCGGTGAGAAGATGTCCAAGTCCCTAGGTAACGTGCTTTCCATTGCCAACATGCTGGATATCGTCCGCCCGGTGGAGCTGCGCTACTACCTGGGTTCCGCGCACTACCGTTCGGTCCTCGAATACTCTGAGGCAGCGCTGACCGAGGCCGCGGCGGGCTACCGTCGTATTGAGGACTTTGTGGGCAAGTTCGAGGGCGTCGAGAAGGGCCAGTGGACCGCGGCCTTCGAGGACGCAATGAACGATGACATTGCTGTCCCGAAGGCGCTGGCGGAAATCCACACCACGGTGCGCGCGGGCAATAAGGCGCTGGGAGAAGGCAACCGTGAGGAAGCCGAGCGCCTTGCCGGGGCGGTGCGCGTCATGGCTGCGGTTCTTGGCTTTGATCCACTCGATGAACAGTGGAAAGATAGTGGCGAAGAAAGCGGCGCTGATGCGGCATTGGACGTCCTCGTCCGAGCCGAGTTGGAGCGTCGCACTACCGCCCGCGCAGAAAAGGATTGGGCTACTGCGGACGCTGTGCGCGACCGCCTTGCAGCCGCGGGTATTACCATCACCGACACCGCCGACGGCCCCACCTGGTCCTTGGCGGATTAACGTCCTTGGCAAAGGCCTAGGACAGCACAGAAGCCGAGGACAACATAAGGAGAAGAATTATGGCACGTACCCATGGCCGCGGCGGCGCAGGTATCCGCAAGACGAATAAGAAGGGCGCTACGAAGGGCTCTGGCGGTCAGCGCCGCAAGGGCCTAGCCGGCAAGGGGCCCACGCCGAAGGCGGAGGACCGCGTCTACCACGCCAAGCACAAGGCGAAGCTGGAGCGCGAACGCCGCAACTCGGGCCGCCACCACAAGGAGACCGCGGAGATGGTCGTTGGCCGCAATCCGGTCATCGAGTGCCTGCACGCCAAGGTGCCTGCTACCTCCCTCTACATCGTGCAGGGCACGCGTAATGATGCCCGCCTGTCGGAGGCAGTGGCCATGTGCAATACCCGCAACATCCCGATTCTTGAGGTCCAGCGCCACGAGATGGATCGCATGACCGGCAACGGCATGCACCAGGGCATTGGCCTGCAGATCCCGCCGTACAAGTATGCCGACGTTCATGACCTGATGGATCGGGCCCGCGATGCTCAGGAACCGGGTATGTTCGTCATCCTCGATAACATTACGGATCCCCGTAACCTCGGCGCGGTTATCCGCTCCGTCGCTGCTTTCGGCGGCCACGGCGTCATCATCCCGGAGCGCCGTTCGGCCTCCGTTACCGCGGTGGCTTGGCGCACCTCGGCCGGTACCGCAGCACGCCTGCCTGTCGCGCGCGTGACCAACGTGACCCGCACCGTGCAGGAATTCCAGAAAGCCGGCTACCAGGTCGTTGGCCTGGATGCGGGAGGCGAGCACACCCTCGATACTTACAACGGTGGCACCGACCCCGTTGTCATCGTCATCGGCTCTGAGGGCAAAGGCATTTCGCGCCTCGTCCGCGAGAACTGCGATGCCATCATGTCCATCCCCATGACCGACTGGGTTGAATCCCTCAACGCCTCCGTGGCGGCAGGTGCGGTGCTTTCCGAGTTCGCCCGCCAGCGTCGCGCGGCCCAGAAGTAGGCTCACGCTTTCGTCGCCATGTTCCTCACGAGTGTGCGTCCCGCCCCGGAGCTTATTGGGGAGGGACTGCCCGGCGTGCCGGAACACATGCGCCGCCTGGGCGTGCTCATCGCAGCGCTGCCCGGCGGCGCCTTGCGTTTGCCTACGCCCGTGACCGTCGTCGTGGGGGATAACGGCGCCGGAAAATCCACGCTGCTCGAGGCCATCGCCGTGGGGCTTGGCGTCAATCCCGAGGGCGGCTCGCGCCACGCCCGGTTTGCCACCGGCGACGAGGACTATCCCGAGTGGCTCATCTGCTCGCGGGCGCACAACCCGCGCGACGTGTACTTCTTGCGCGGCGAGACCTTCCTCAACTTGAGCGAGTATCACCACCAGATCCACAGCCCGGAGAATCCCGATCCGCTCAGTGACCTGCCGTTTCTCAGCCACGGCCAGGGTCTGCTCGCCCTCGTCGAGAGACGCTTCCATTCTGACGGAATGATCATTCTCGACGAGCCGGAAGACGGCTTGTCCTATCCCCGGCAGGTCGAGGTTGTCACGCAGCTCGAGCGCCTCGCCGCCCAGGGCGCGCAGGTCATCCTCGCGACGCACTCGCCAGTCTTCCTCAGCATGCAAGGCGCGACCGTCTACGCGTTCGGCGACAAGGGGATTGCGCCCGTCGCTCCCGAAGCGACGGAAGCTGTCCACGCCGCGCGCGAGTTCCTTGCCGATCCATTGGGAACCGCCGCGTTTCTTATTGGGGAGGGCGAATGAGAGACTTCTATGTCGACGCCTATGCCGCGCTGGACGGCGGCCACGGACCTGAGTGGGTGTCCTCCGTTCCTGGTTTCGTGGCGCTGCGACGCCAAGGACTGGACCTGCGTGCGCCGGTGACCGTGCTGACCGGGGACAACGGGGTAGGAAAGTCGACGCTCGCCGAGGGCATTGCCTTCGAGTACGGCTTTCCTGAGCGCGGTGGGATATGGGGTGTGCAGCGCTCCGCCGGTCCCATCAATCCCCTCCGGAGGTGGGCGAGCCTGCGGCTAGGTACCGCGCCCAAGGACGGCTACTTCCTGCGAGCGGAGGCGCACTACAACGTTGGTTCGACCGCGATGTCGCATGGCGAGTCCGTCATGGACGTCGTGCAGCGTTCCTTTGATGGGCGCGGGCTCTACATCCTCGACGAGCCGGAATCTGGGCTTTCGCTCGTGCGGCAGATGACGCTCATGGCGGAAATCCATCGCGCCGCGGAGGCGGGTGCGCAGTTCATCGTGGTGACGCACTCGCCGATTGTGGCAGCCATCCCCGGTGCGCGGATTGTTGAAATTACAGAAGATGGGTTCTTCCTTGAGCTGCGCGACGTGACACAGACGCTGGCGTTTCAGTCGTTGCGTGAGTTTCTCTACGCCTCCGGATGCTAGATTCAGGGCCGAGAAAGCTGGATGGCGATCTTTACTTCTTGGTTGCTGGCCAGTACTTCACATCTTGAACATTCAGATTGCGTGCGTGTGCCGAATACAAGGTTCTGGAGGATTGGGGTTCCACGGCTTAGAGACGAGGACAACTCGGTCCTTTGCCTGCCGTTTTCACCTTGTACAGATTCAGCTGCGGGTAACTTGAAGAATCTTCGCCAGCAAACCGTGACATCGAGAGTGCATACATGCACAGACGTGTGCAACATCACGCTGGGACGTAATAATTCTCTAGATAACAACGGGTCGCAAGTGTGATTAGTCAGTACGCGAGAAAAGAAAACCTACGCGATGGAACGCGACCTCTACGCGATCGTCAACGACATTGCCGACCACTACAACAAGGTTCACTGAATGATGAACTGAAGGATCTTTTATCCCTTGTAGGCCTTTCATTGCACCACAGTGTTTCCTGCGAGCATGCTTCGCTCGGTATGAAACAGCGTCTAGGAATCGCCAAAGCACTGGTCGGTAATCCACAATTATTGCTTCTCGACGCTCACCTACGAACGGCCTCGACCCGAGGTTGGGGCTGAGTGGAGTGAGACACGATGGGGCGCACGTGCAGTCTAGAGCCCGAAGAATTCCTCCACGAGCTCGGCAGCGATGAAGGAATCCGTGTTTTTACCCAGGCGTGGGTCCAGCTCGTTGCCCGACGGGATGACGTGGCCCATGCCCTCGACGCTCACGAGCTCGACCGGCGCGCCGGTGGCGTCTGCCGGCTCCCAGCGGTCGACAACGGTGTCGGGGAAAAGGTGGGTGCGCTCTGGGCCGGCGGCATGGTTGAGCTCCGCGAAGCGTGCGGCGTTCTCCTGCGCGCCGGTGACGGCACCGCGGGTGCGCTTCGGGTCAATGCCCGCCGTTCCGCCCGTATAGGGCGCGAGCCGGTCGCCCGTGCCGTGGACGAACATGACCGGGGTGGGTTGGTACGCCGAGTCCGGATTGGTGGGCGCATGGTTGGCGCCGGCGCCGAGAGTGGAGGCGAAGATGCAGGCGGCATCGGCAAGCCCGGGGGCGTCGAAGAGCAAGCGGATAACCATCTGCCCGCCGTTGGAGAAGCCGCAGAGGAACACGCGGCTAATCTCCTGCTCCGCGCGCAGCTCGTCGAGGATGGCGCGCGTGAAGGCGACGTCATCGATGCCCAGCTCGCGCGCGGCGACGGGCAGGGTGGCGCGGGCATCGTTAAAGTGCTGTTCCACGCCGGTGGGGTAGACCGCAAGCATGCCGTGGCGGGTGGCGAGGTCATCGAACGTGCCGTTAGTGAAGCGGCGGATGACGTTCGCGGATTGCAGGGAGCCGTGGAAGAACAGGAGGAGGTCTCTCTGGCGCTCGACGTCATCATTCGGGCGGTACACGAGGTACGTGCGGGTGCGGTCTTGTAATTCGAGGCTACGGCGTTCCAAAGTCACGCATCTAGCCTAATCCTGATGCGCGCAGTGCTCATCGTGCGTCGAGGTGTGGTGTGTCTCGGCGTCGGCGCGATCGGTGGCGGCGCGGAAGTGTTCCTGGGAGGCGCGGCGGGCGGCGACGTCGTCGCGGACGGCCTTGCGGCTGCGAGCCCAGCCGATGCCGCGGCAGACCAGGTAAATAACAAAAGAGATGCTCGTGACGAAGACCGAGACGGGCAGGCCCGGCGCCAGGGAGAGGACCAGGCCGCCCACGGCGGAGACCTCCGCGAAGATGGTGGACCACACCACCGCGCGCAGCGGGGAGGAGGTAATCTGTACCGCCGCTGCGCCTGGGGTGATGAGCAGCGCCATGACGAGCAGGGAACCGACGATCTGTACGGATTGCGCGGCCGTCAGGCCCACGAGGATGGCGAAACACACCGCTAGAGACTTCACCGGCACGCCGGCGGCTTGGGCCATGACCGGGTCCGCGGAAGCGAAAAGCAGGGGGCGCCAGAAGAGCGCCACCACGGCGACGATGATGGCGGTGGTTGCGGCGAGCAGCCACACCGACGCGGAGGAGACACCGACGATCTGTCCCGTCAGCAGCGTCATTGCGGTCTTGGCGTTGCCGGGGTAGAGGTGTAAGAAAAGCACCGAGAGACCCAGGCCGAAACTCATGACCACGCCGATAGCGCTGTCTTGTTGGCCTTTCAGTCCCAGCACCGCCAGGATGATGGCGGCCACGATAGCACCGGCAATCGCACCGAAGCCGATGTTGAGACCGAACAGCAACGCTGCGGCCGCGCCCATGAGCGCGAGCTCAGAGGTGGCGTGCACAGAGAAGGACATGTGGCGCAGGACGATAAGTGAGGTCATCACTCCGGAAAGGATTCCGAGCAGCGCGCAGGCGATGAGCGAGGATTGCACAAAATCAACGCCCAGCAGGTACTGGGTATCTTCGATGAATTTAGACAACGATGAGCCTCCCATCGACGTTGAGAACAGTCACGGAGGAGCCATACAGTTCCGAGAGGACCTCGGAGCGCATGACCTCATCGACTGAACCGAACGTGTGGCCATTGGGCGCGAGGTAGAGCACTTTATCCACCACGCCCAGCACCGGGTTTATGCCATGGGTAACGAAGAGTACGGAGGTGCCGCGCTCGTGGCGCCACGCATTGAGCTTCTCGACGGTCGCCTGCTGCCGCGCTGGATCCAAAGACAACAGCGGCTCGTCTGCGAGGATGAGCTCTGGATCGTTGGCTAGGGCCTGGGCTTGGCGGATGAGCTGTTGCTGTCCACCGGAGAGCTGGCCCACGCGGCGGTCAGCGATGCCGGTGGCGCCAACTTCGGCGAGGAGTTCGTCGATACGCCCCCGCGCCGGCTTTCGCTTCCGGAGCACGCCATGGGCGAGGGACAGTGACACGAGATCCCGGGCGCGCAGGGGCAGGTCCTGGGGGAACATTCTTTGCTGTGGGATAAAGCCCACGCGGCAGTTGACGTCGACGCTGCCCGCGGTGAGCTGGCGGGTACCCAAGATTGTTCCCAGCAGCGTGGACTTGCCCACGCCGTTGGGGCCCAAAACGGCGATGAACTCGCCGCGGTCTACGGCGAGGTTCATGTCCGACCACAGTGGTTCTACTGCGGCATTCTTGAAAGAAATGAGCACTTACACAGCCTCGAGTGCGTTGACGACTTCCTCGTAGTAGTCAAGGAAGTTGGTGTCTTCTGGTGGGGTTTCACCAATCTCTACCACCGGGATGTTCTTATCCTCGGCGGCGGCGCGGATGCGCTTGGTCATGTCAGTTTCGGTCTGCGGGTTGAAGATGAGCAGGTCGATCTTGTCCTGCTTGATGTCCTCGAGGAAGCGGGCCAGGTCGGCGGCGGTGGGCTCGCCCTCAGCGACGGTGGCCTTGCGGTAGCCCTCCGGGGTGGCGTCGGTGCTATCGGTGTACTTGAAGATGTAGTCCGCGATGGGCTCGGTCTGCGCGTAGTTGCGCTGCGGGAGCTTCTCGATGCGTGCCTTCAGTCCTTCCATACGTTCCACGAGTGGGTCGGCGGTCGCCTTGGCTTCTGGGTTGGCCTCGTTAACGAGGGTGGCGACCTCCGTCGCCACCTTCTCGATGGCGGCGGAGTCGTACCACACGTGCTCGTTGCCATCGATGTTGGTGACCTGCTCGGGGTGCTCGGCGGCAATCTTCTTGGCCTCGTCCATGGTCACGGTTTCGCCTTCGTGAGCGTGGTCATGGTCATGACCTTCTCCATGGTCATGGTGGTCATGACCATGCTCATCATGCGCGTGGTCGTGTTCCTCGCCATGCTCATGTTCTCCATGATCGTGATCGCCATGGTCATGCGCAGTAAGCGGCAGGGCGTGAATGATCTGGTCCTGGTTCTTGACGGCCTGGTAAAGCCAGGCGTCGTAGCCGCCGCCACCGGCGATGATGACGTCGGCCTCGTCGGCGCGGGCGATATCCGCGGCGGTGGGCTCGAAGTGGTGTGGGTCCACTCTGTTGCCGCTCACGATGGCGTGGACGTCGATATTGACGTCGGTCTGCGCGGTGTTGACGACCGCCTGGGCCACATCAGCCCAGATGGAGGTCGAGGCGACGACCTGAATGGTCTCCTTATCGGAACCGGCATCCGAGCCGCCATCGGCGTTATCGCCGCTGGAAGAACAGGCGCTCAGCGAGGCGGCGCCCAGCGTGGCAGCGAAGAGGAGGGCGGTGGGACGTCGGAAAGCGCGGCGTGGGAGGGTAGTGGTCATGTCCCTATTTCTACGCTTTAGTGAAAATTGTTGTCAAATGATAATGAGTTGAAAACGGGTAACCTTACCGTCATGTCCAAACGCAGCACGACGCTGGCCTCCCTGGCAGCCGAACTCGGGGTTTCGCCCACCACGGTGTCCAACGCGTATAACCGCCCAGACCAGCTGGCCCCCGCCACCCGGGAGCGCATCCTCACCGCGGCGGCTGAGCGTGGCTACACAGGCCCGGATCCCACCGCGCGCAGCCTGCGCACACGCCGCCAGGGGTCGCTGGGCGTCCTGCTTACTGAGCACCTGTCCTATGCCTTCGAGGACATGGCCTCGGTAGATTTCCTCGCCGGCATGGCGGAGGCCTCGGCAGGGGCGAGCACGACGTTGACTCTCATCCCGGCCGGTCCAGATACCGTCGGTGCTCCCAATGACGCCCAGGCAGCGCAGCTCGTAGGGTCGGCGGCGGTTGATGGATTTGTGGTCTATTCCGTGGCGGCGGGTGATGCTTACCTTGAAGCCGTGCAACGCCGCGGCTTGCCGGTGGTGGTGTGTGACCAGCCCACGGATTCGGGCTTGCCCTTCGTGGGCATCGATGACCGCGCCGCGATTGCCCCGGCGGCGCAGGCGCTTGTCGACGCCTCCCATACCCGCATCGGCATCCTTGCCATCCGCCTATACCGCGAGCGCCTCGATGGTGAAGTGACGGCTGCGCAGCTAGCTGCGGCGGATATGCACGTGCAACGCTCACGTGTATTGGGTGCGCTCGATGTCTTTGCAGACGCGGGACTCGATCCTGCAGGCATCCCCGTGGTGACGCGCCACATCAATGATCCACGCACCGCTTATGCGGCCGCAGAGGAATTGCTGACTAGGCACCCGGATCTCACCGCGGTGTTGTGTACGACGGACTCGATGGCGCTTGGCGTAATCGCTTATGCACGCGATCATGGAATCGCGGTTCCCGAGCAGCTTTCTGTTACCGGCTTCGACGGCATTGCGCCCGCCTTGGCGCTGGGCCTGAGCACCGTCGTGCAGCCGAACAAGGAAAAGGGGGCGGCGGCGGGGCGCATGCTGGCCAGCCTCATCGATGGGCGCGGAGAGGTGCCGCGCGCGTTGTTGGAGACCACCTTCCATCCCGGGCGGACCGTGGCCCCGGCTGGGGCTTAAGCGCTGTGCTGCGCGCGGGCGGCGGCGAGTTCTTCGAGGAACTCCGTCACCGCCGCGATATCGGGCACGCGCAGCGCCGCTTGCGTTGCGCCCTCACCGACCTTGACGCCGAGGTCCGGCGGTTGGTTGAGCAGGGCGAAGCCGTCTTCATCGGTGGTGTCATCCCCCAAGAAGACCACTGCCGTGGCGCCGACGCGCTGGCGAAGCTTCTCAAGCCACGTGCCTTTCGTGGCCTGTGTAGCAGAAAACTCGACGACGCACTTGCCCGCTGTCTTGGGGAAACCATCGGCGCTGAGAGCCTCGCCTTCTGCATACGCCGCGGCCGCCGCGTCAGGATCCTGCAATTCTAGTGTCCGCAGGTGCAGCACGCGCTGGAAGGGTTTGACCTCCAGTTCCGCGCCGGGGTGGCGCGCGATGATTTCTCTGAGCTCTGCTTCTTTCTTCGCCAGGTGAGCTTCCATCTCCGGAGTGAGGGCGGAATCCTCCCACGAGGACTCGGCGCCATGCGAACCGCCCAAAAGTACCGGTTCGCGCAGCGGGCATACCTGTTTTAGGCCCTCGAGGTGCCGGCCGGAGAGCACCGCGGCGGTGGTGTTCGGGAGCTCCGCTAAGGTGGCCAGGGCGTCGAGCGAGCGCTGCTCCGGCTTTACGTCATACGCGTTGCGTGCGAAGCCCGCTAAGGTGCCATCAAAATCGGAAACAACCGCGAGGTGTTCTGCGGAGGCGAGAGCATCAATCATGCTTCCCACCCTAGCGCCGAAAACTTCAAGGCTACAGCGAGGCCATCCGGATGATCGGTGAGTCCACCTTGTCAGTGCGCAGCGTCAACACCAGCTGGTTGTTCGGGTTAAGCCCGAAATCGAATTCATGGCCCTCAGCAATGAGGTTGCGCATGAGTGAATCGGCCCACTGTATCGAGCCCTCGCAGTCAGCACTGCGCGGCGGGCTCTCATAAGTGGCTTTCTCCACCCGCATCACGTCGCCCTCCCAGATGGTGGAGGCCTTGTCATCCTTGTGGAAGGAAACCTCGGCAGTGAAGGAAACACAGCCGGTCGAGCCCACAGCGGTGTGTTCACCGAAGCTCATGTGCGGCACGTGTGCAGTATCGGCGGGCAGGGAGGAAGGAGCATCCGGAGATGTATAGAGGTTAATGACCTGCCAATCCTTGTCCAGGATGCGCTCATCGCCGCGCGGCGCAGGCTCCTCCTCGGCGGAGCCACACCCGCTCAGACCAAGCGTGAGCAGCGCCGTGCCGAGCACAGCGGTGAGCGCTGCGGCGGGCCGGCGCCGCATCATGCTTCCTCCTGGTTCAGTGCGCCGAGGAAGGACTGCGACCACAGTGCGATATCGTGCTGACGCACCTGCTCGTTCATCGCAATCATGCGCTCGCGCATGGTATCAGGAGATTCCTCCAGTGCCTTGACCGCGGAGAGTAGAGCGCGTTTGATGGACTCGATGTCGAAGGGATTGCACAGGTTGGCTTGGGTAAGCTCTGCTGCAGCGCCCGCGAATTCGGAGAGCACGAGCGCGCCGGAGCCATCGCTGTGGGAAGCCACGTATTCCTTGGCCACCAGATTCATACCGTCCTTGAATGGTGTGACCAGCATGATGTCTGCGAGCCGGTAGTAGCGCCGTAGTACGTCTTTCGGGACTGAGCTGTGCTGGTAATGCACCACGGGTGCTCCTAAGCGCCCAAAGCGTCCATTGATGCGGCCCACGGCTTCCTCCACCTTCGAGCGCGTGGCGCGGTAGTGATCGATGCGCTCGCGCGAGGGAGTAGCTAGTTGGACGAAGGTCACCTCGTCCGGGTCCAGCGCCCCGGTCTCGAGGAGTTCCTCGAAGGCAGTGAGGCGCTGCAGGATGCCCTTCGTGTAATCCAAGCGGTCGACCCCCAAAATGACGTGTGCGGGGTTGCCCAACTCAGCGCGGAGCTGGACGACGTCCTCTGCATCGCCACCCTCAGCGAACTCACTCGCTGCAATGGAGATGGGAAAGGCGCCGACCCCGACGGAATGACCGCTATTCGTCACGATGCGGGCGGTCACCTCGCGGGTGCTGACCTCACCTTCTACTGTGAGGCCCTGGGTGCGAGCCAGCTCCACGAAGTTGCGGGCGTTGGATTCGAGGTGGAAGCCGATCAGGTTGGCGTCGAGAAGCCCCCGCACCAACTCCTCACGCCACGGCAACTGGCGGAAGAGATCCGGGGAAGGGAAGGGGATGTGGAGGAAGAAACCGATAGTGAGATCGGGGCGCAGTTGGCGCAGGATGCCAGGCACCAGCTGCAGCTGATAGTCCTGCACCCACACCGTGGCATTCTCCGCAGCGACGGCCGCTACCTCGTTGGCAAAGCGCAGGTTGACCTCGCGGTAGGTGTCCCACCAATCGCGGTTATAGATGGGGGTGACGATGAGATCGTGATAGAGCGGCCACAGGGTGGCGTTGGAAAAACCCTCGTAAAAGGCCTCAAAATCCTCATTCGTGAGGCGTACCGGGTGAAGCAGAACGCCGTTGTCGGTGGTGAAAGGCTCGGGAGCTTCGTCGGCCACGCCCGGCCAGCCCACCCAGCAGCCCTGGTGCTCTTCTAGGACAGGGGAGAGCGCGGTGACGAGGCCGCCCGGGGAGGCCTTCCACTCACGGGTGCCGTCGGCGGCGGTTTCGAGGTCCACCGGCAGCCGGTTGGCCACGACTACGAAGCTATTGCTGCGCCCGGACATAACTAGGCCTTCTTCGTGGCCTTTTTAGTTGCCTTCTTGGTAGCTTTTTTGCTCGACTTCTTAGTGGCCTTCTTGGTGGCTTTCTTCGTAGCCTTCTTCGTCGTCTTCTTGGTGGACTTCTTGGAGGCCTTCTTGGTTGCCTTCTTGCTGCTCTTCTTCGGAGCGGCATCGGCTTGCTCAGCCAAAACCTTGCGGTGGACTAAGCCTTCTGGTTCGACGCCCAGCATCGACATGAGGGTCACGCCGTCGAGGAAATCCTCCGCATAGGTGGCGACGACGCGACGCGCGGCGCGGGCGGTCTCTTCCTCTACTGCATGAGTCTGATCAGCGGCGGGCTGAGTATCTGTGACCTTTGGTGGCACGGAGTCCTCCTGGGATGAAGTGTGAAAGCTTTCAGACCGGCTATTCTACGCTATTGCGAGTCCGTTGGGGTGCTCGGGTCATCTTTGCCGGGCACTGTGTAGGTGGGGCGCTGCGCTGGAAATTGCGTGGTGACGGGCCACATGTCCGTGACGGCATCGCCCTGCTGGAAGCGCGCCTGCTGTGCAGGCGTCGGCGGTTTGGGGCCGTACTGCGGCGGTGGGGCTGGCAGGTTGTGACGCGGAGCGAAGGGCGATAGGGGAACGCGCGGAATGCGGGCGCGCTGGGCCAAGCGGGTGGCACGCGAGAAGGAGAACGTGCCCAAGCGCTTGATCGAGTTATAAGGCCGGAAGTATTGCGGGCGGCGCAGGCGGCGGGCCACTCGCTCGCCGAAGACCACGCCAGCGGCTAGTGCACCGGAAATGGCGAGGGCGCTGGCCAGGTTGGTCAGGCCGGTAATGAGCTGTTCGTTGAGCATGGCGTACATGCCGCGGTACAAAGTCAGACCCGGCAGCATGGGGGTATAGCCCACGATCATGGTGATGAGCGGCGGCATCATGTAGCGGCGGGAGAGGAGACCACCGGCGAGGCCGACCGCCACGGCGGAAATGCCAGAGGCGACGACAGCTCCGACGCCTAATAAGACGACGAGGAAATAGTAGAAAATCATACCGGCGGCTGCGGTGAGCCCGGAGATGGTGACCTCGGACCACGACGCTCCCAGCGCTAGTGCGAAGGCAGCAGAACCGATTCCACCGCACAGCACCAGAAGGGGGATCTGGTGATAGACGGGCGGGGCGAGTGTCGCCAGTGGCGGCAGGCTGAAGCCCAACCACGAAGCCACCTGGATACCTAGACCGACGCCGGCGATGATGGCGCCGGTGGACATGAGCGCTTCAAAGAACTTGGCGGATGAGGTCACGGGCGCGCGGGTGATCCCGTCCACCAAACACTGCACCAAGGTCAGGCCCGCCACCAGGATGATGATTCCGGAACCGATGATTTGGGAAGGTAGCATCTGGATGCCAAATCCCGCGAAGATGTTGTAGAGGATGGCCGCGGGGACAACGGCGAGTAGGCCGCCGACGAGGTTCTGATAAAAGGGCGGCAAGCGATAGTCCGCCAGGAACATGTTCGTGCCCATAATGAGTGCCGAAATGAGGAAGGTGACAACCCCGACGAGAAGGTCGCCGCCCAGCATCACGGCGATGAATCCACCCATGGCACCCCACGCGCTGACGATGGTGGTCTTGGAATAAGGGTTCTTCATCGCGTCGATGTCATCCAGGATTTTCTCCGCCATTGCCGGCGGGGTAGCACCGGAGTGGATGGAGCGGATGAGCCGGTCGACGGCGGAGAGTTTAGTGAAGTCCACGGCGATGCTCGGTGCCACGCGGAAGACATGGAGGTTGTGCCGCTCCGGTCCGGTGCCGATGGAGGTGTGGATGGTGATGGTGTTCATCAGAATCGACACGTGGCAGTAGTGCAGACCATAGGAGGAAGCGACGAGGTGAATCTGCGCTTGCACGTCGGTATTGGCTGAGCCCGCCGCAATGAGGATTTCACCAACGCGTGCGGCGATTTCCATGACGCCTGTGACCTGGGCCGGATCGGTGAGATCGACAGGGGCTAGAGGGGAGGGCGGTGGTGCGGCCTTTGCAGCGTCGATGGTGGCGACGGAGGCCGAACGGTACAGCAGGCGCTGGCGCAAGGAAGAAAGAACAGACACGGAAAAGATAGACCTCAACAACACTTCTGGGTTCGGTAAGTCAGCACTTTAGTAACTGCCGTCGATTTATGCACCTGCCAGTGCTTTTCGCGGCTTTTACGTTCACTTTTTCGCAGCGCAAGCACCCTGACTTTCTCTGTATGGGGTGGGCTCAGGTACGATTCCCCTAGCGGATGAGCCGCGGTGCTGGAGTGGCGCAATTGGTAGCGCAACGCACTTGTAATGCGTAGGTTGCGAGTTCAAGTCTCGTCTCCAGCTCAAAAGGGCCTTTTCAAGGCCCTTTTTTCATTCTGGGGGTTATTCGGCGAGGTGGCCTAAGGCGACGTCGATAAGCGCGCGGCGTCTCTGCGGCGGCAGGGGGCGGTCGGTGAGGTGATCGTGCACCCACAGGCCGTCTGCGATGATTGATGCCAGCACGACGGATTCATCCTCCGCGGCAGGATCAGGCAGCCAGCGCCCATCGACGTCCCTCCACACCTTTTGGAAGTCCGGATGGGACTGCGAGTGGATGGACATGAGCAATTCAATGAGCGGGTCATTCTTGCCCATCGACTCCAAGGTGGCGCGGTAGCGCTGGCGAGGACTCAACTGCTCCGCCGTTTTGCCACCGGAGAGACCGATGAGCTCTTCCTCCCAGCGCTCCGCGCACAGCTTATGGCAATCAATGAGCAGCTCGTGCCGGGTAGGAAAGTGGTAGATGAGCCCCGACTTACTCATGCCCGTGGCAGTGGCCAGGGAATCGTAGGTGAGGGCGTGAACGCCATCCTTCTCGATGATGGCGAGCGCCTTTTCGAGCGCCTCAACCTTTTTACTAATGCGTGGCATCGGCACCTCCGGAGGTTGGGTTGCTGCGGAAGCACCAGCCGGTGACCGCAGCAAAAATGAGCATGACTACGCCAAGTCCGGCGGCGGTGGCCAAGTAAGCATCGGTGTATGCGGGGCCGGCGGCCTCCGCGAGCGCGGGGTCGTGGAGTGCATCCATGCCTAGGTCCCGGATGTCCTCTGGCAGCCCGCTCTTATAGAGCATAGGCAGCACCGAACCGGTGACCGCAATGGACAGCAGCGTGCCGAATTCATAGGAAACTTCCTCCACACCCGCGGCCATACCGGAACGCGAGGCAGGCGCGGCGCCGATGATGGCGGTGGAGGATACCGACATCACGAACCCCGCGCCGAGGCCGGTGATGAACAGGCCAACCAGGTATGCGGGGAACACGTCGTGCGTGCCGCCCCACACCACGCAGCCAATGCCCGCTGCCATAGCGAGGAAGCCGCCGGCGATGATGGGCAAGAAGCCCCAGCGGTGCAGGTTAGCCCCGCCCAGCGCGGACATCGGCAGCGCGGCCAGCGCGATGAGGGAAATGATGAGCCCAGCGTGCAGTGGGGAGTAGAGGTCCACCAACTGCAGCTTCTGCGTGGTGGTCATTTCCAGCCCGGCCATGCCAAACATGGCGCCGGCTGCGGCCAACACGCCGCCGCTGAAGATGGGGGAGCGGAAGATATCGAAGGTGAGAAGCGGCTCCTCCAGTGTGTGCTGGCGGCGAGTAAAGAGGACAGCGCCTATGAGGCAGGCGGCCAGCGCGCCACCAATAAGCATGGCGTTGAGGTGGGAGCTGGCTACGGACTTGATGACGAGCACTAGGGAGGCCAGCGTGATCAGTGCGTAAAGGGAAGACAAGAAATCCCAATGCTTCGCTGGGTTCGCCACGTTCGGTGGGGCGAGGAAGGCAGTGAGGATGAGGGCGATGATCACGATGGGCACGTTGACCAAAAAGACCGATCCCCACCAGAAGTGCTCAAGCAAAAAGCCGCCCACCGTGGGGCCTGCGGCCGCGCCAACGACGGCAATGGAGCCCCAAATGCCGATGGCCGTGTTGCGCTCAATCTCATCTTCAAAGGTCAGACGAATCAGAGCCAGGGTAGCGGGCATCATGATGGAGGCGCCAAGACCCAAGAAGGCGCGGGCAGCGACGAGCTCCCACGCGCCGGGCGCTAGCGCTGCGGTCAGAGACGCGATGCCGAAAATCCACAGGCCGATGACGAACATGCGGCGGTGGCCAATTTTATCGCCCAGAGTTCCGGTGCCCAGCAGGAGACCGGCAAGCATGAGTGCATAGGCGTTGATGATCCATAGTTGCTGCAGCGAAGTGGCGTGGAGCTGCTCGGAGAGCTCCGGCAGGGCTGTGTAGAGGATTGAGTTATCCAAGCCGATCATGAGCAGGCCTAAAGAGACCACGCCAAAGAAGGTCCATCGGCGGGTCGCTGAGGTCCGAAGCATCTCTGCCGAGGTTTCCGTTCGTGCATCTGTCATGCTGCGAAACTATAGCGAACGGTCGTTACAGTTTCAAAGCTCAAGAAGCGTGTTTGTTGTCGAAGTCACAAAGCCTCTACTACGTGAGAAGGCAGCTTTAAGGTGGCGAAATGTGCCCGGTGCGGGGACACTGGGGGCCGTTAGCGATAAAAGTTAGAGAGGTACAACATGGCACGCAATTACGCCACGCAGCTCGTGGAAACTCTGGAAGCCCAAGGGGTCAAGCGCATCTATGGCCTCGTTGGTGATTCCCTCAATCCCATCGTGGATGCGGTGCGTCAATCCTCCATCGAGTGGGTGCACGTCCGCAATGAGGAGGCCGCGGCTTTCGCCGCTGAGGCAGATTCCCTCACCACTGGCAACCTTGCCGTGTGTGCCGCCTCCTGCGGTCCGGGAAATACGCACCTTATTCAGGGGCTTTACGACGCCCACCGCAACGGCGCCAAGGTCCTCGCCCTAGCCAGCCACATTCCTTCCCGCCAGATCGGCTCGAAGTTCTTCCAGGAAACCCACCCGGAGGCCATCTTCCAGGAGTGCTCCGGCTACTGCGAAATGGTCAACTCCGCTGAGCAGGGAGGTGTGGTCCTGCACCATGCCATCCAGAGCACCATGGCCGGCAAGGGTGTGTCCGTCCTCGTCATTCCGGGCGATGTCTCCACTCAAGAGGCGGAAGAGGACACCTTCACCTCCTCCGTTATTTCCTCCGGACGCCCGGTTGTCTACCCGGACCCGGCAGAGGCCGCTGCGCTGACCCAGGCCATTAATGAGGCTAAGACCGTCGCTCTCTTCGTCGGTGCTGGCGTCAAGGATGCGCGCGAGCAGGTTCTTGCGTTGGCCGAGAAGATCAAGGCTCCCATCGGTCACGCCCTGGGCGGCAAGATGTACATCCAGTACGACAACCCCTTCGACGTCGGCATGTCCGGATTGCTCGGCTACGGCGCGGCACACGAGGCCACCCACGAGGCGGACTTGCTTATCCTGCTGGGCACGGACTTCCCCTATAACGACTTCCTGCCGGATGCCAACGTGGCCCAGGTCGATATCGATGGCTCCCACATTGGCCGCCGCACCCGCATTAAGTACCCGGTGACGGGTGATGTCGCCGCCACCATTGAGAACATCCTGCCGCACGTCGATGAGAAGAAGGACCGCTCCTTCCTCGACAAGATGCTCAAGAATCACTACGACAAGCTGCACCACGTCGTTGAGGCCTACACCTCTGGCGTGGAGAAGCACACGCCGATCCACCCGGAGTACATCGCAGACCTCATTGACCAGCAGGCCGATGAAGACGCCATCTTTACCGTCGATACCGGCATGTGCAACGTGTGGGGCGCGCGCTACATCACTGCGAATGGCAAGCGCGAGCAGATTGGCTCCTTCCGCCACGGAACTATGGCCAACGCACTGCCGATGGCCATCGGTGCGCAGGCGGCGCACCCGGAACGCCAGGTCATCACTTTCTCCGGCGACGGTGGGCTGTCTATGCTCATGGGCGAGCTGCTCACCGTGAAGCTGCACAACCTGCCGGTGAAGATGTTCGTGTTTAACAACTCTTCCCTCGGCATGGTCAAGCTGGAGATGCTGGTCCAAGGCCTGCCGGAGCATGAGACCGACCACGAGCACGTCAACTTCGCCCAGATCGCGGAAGGCGCAGGCATCAAGCACTTCCGCATCGAGGATCCGAAGGACGCGCCGCGCCTTATCAAGGAGGCCTTGGCCTACGACGGCCCTGCGCTTATCGACGTCGTCACGGACCCGAACGCCCTCTCCCTGCCGCCGACACTCACCTTCGAGCAGCTGCTGGGCTTCTCCAAGGCAGCGACCCGCACCGTCTTCGGTGGCGGCGTGGGCCAGATGCTCTCCATGGCGAAGTCCAACCTGCGCAACATTCCGCGTCCACAGGACTTCTAGCGTGAGCGCTTCGCTCTCACGCTAGAAGGGACCCACGCACCACAAGGAACCCACGCCCTGCGGCTCCACCCCGCGACAGCGTTATGCTTTCGCGGGGTCTTTGACTGGGATGAGCACGAGCGCTCCGACGAGGAGGACTAGCCCTATGGCGAGCACGCCTCCCCGGTCTCCTTGGCCCATCAGGGAGACGAAGACGCCGAACAGGAAAGGCGTCAACCACGCTACGGCACGCCCGGTTGTGGCGTAGAGGCCAAACATCTCGCCTTCACGTCCTGGCGGGGCAACGCGCGCCAAGAAGCCGCGGGCGGAAGCCTGGGCTGGTCCCACGCACAGGCACAGGATGAGCCCGCAGATCCAGAAGGCCGTCGGGCCTTGCGCGAAGAACATGATGCCCGCCATCAACGTCAGAATTGTCAGGCAGGTGAGGATGATGGCTTTGGGGCCCACGTGGTCGTCGATCAGCCCGCCCGCCACCGCGCCCAGCGCGGCCGCAACGTTGGCGGCAACACCGAAGATGAGGACGTCGCCAGGCGAAAGCCCATAGACGGATACGCCCAACACCGCCCCGAAGCTGAACACGGCCGAGAGCCCATCACGGAAGATGGCAGAAGCGAAGAGGAAGGCAAAGGCGTTGCGATCCTCTCGCCACAGCGTGTGCACCGTGCGCCACAGCTCACGGTACGACGCTGTGAGGCCGCCCGCTGCTTCACCCGACGGTGCAATCTCCGGCACGCGCAGCAGCACGGGAATGGCAGATAGCCCAAACCACGCCGCGGCGAGCAGTGCCACGAGCCGAATATTCCAGCCGCCCTCCGTGGATAGCCCAAGTCCGCCTCCCTCTCCGGAGACGAAGCCGAAGTAACAGATGAGCAGCAGCACGATGCCACCGAAATAACCCGCCGACCAGCCCAGGCCAGATACCCGGCCCACCTTGTCCTCGGTGGCCACCTGGTTGAGCTGGGCAAAGTAATTGACTTCGGCGAATTGGATGGTCACCGAACCTACCGCCAAGCCGACAAGCCCCAGCCAGAAATACACGGGCGCATCATTGCGGATGAAAAACAGGCTGGCCATGACCAGGAAGGTCAGCAGCGACCAGAAGCCCAGCGCGCGCCGCCGCGTGCCCAACCGGTCGGAACGCTGACCCATCACGGGGGTGACCGCAAAAATCACCAGACCCGCCACCGTCATAGACCACGACAACCACTGCGCCGGGGTGAACTGCGAGTCAATGTGTTGGCCCACCGAGTCGGTGAGATAGACCGAGAAAATAAACGTCACGAGAACCGCGTTGAAGGCAGCCGAACCCCAGTCCCACAGGGCCCAAGCAGCCACGGTGAGGCGGTCAGTGCGTTTCGAGGCTTGCGTCATGCTTCATTATCGTAGGCAAAAATATGTGCTGAGTGGCAGGAGTTGCACTTAACGCGACGTCAACTTTTAGGCTCAACGTCATGCGTAATGACTACAGCATCGGCGACGTTGCCGAAATCCTCAAAGTCACCACCCGCACGTTGCGGCACTGGGATGACATTGGGTTGCTCAGCCCACAGTGGCGCACTGTGGGAGACCACCGTCTCTACACAGAAGACGACCTGCAGCGCGGTATGGACATTGTGATCTATCGCAGCGTGGGCATTGAGCTGAAGGACATCGCTGAGTTGTTGCAGGCGCCCGCCGCGTCCGCCGTGGATCGTCTCCGTGCTCAGCAGGCTGCCTTGCGGAAGCGGCGCGCCGATGTTGACGCGATGCTGCAGGCAGTGAACCGACTAATCAAGGAGACCGAAATGGATCAGAACCTTAGCGCGAGCCAAAAGGTAAAGAAGCTGGGTGACGCATGGCCCACGTTGCAGGAGGAAGCCCACGAGAAGTGGGGTGACAGCACAGAGTGGGCGGCCAGTGCGGCCGTCGCGGAATCGATGGGGAAGAAAGACTGGGAGGTATTCTCCGTGGAGCATGAACACTTTGCGGCCGAGCTAGAGGAGGCCGCGAAAGCGGGACTTGAGGCAGGCAGCGAGGAGGCGAAGGAGATCGTCGACAAGCACTGTGCTCTCATCGCCCAGTGGTACCCGGTGTCGAGGTCCAAGCAAGTGCTCCTGGCGCGCCTGTATTGCGAGGATCCGCGCTTCGATGAGACCTACCGTGGCAACGCCGACTACCTGCGCCAGCTGATCGAGGCTCAAGCCCAGGCAGAAGGGCTAGATCTGGATAATCTCGTGTGGGACTAATGTGTTCACAGCGCACGTCCAGACTCCGCTCAGTACCCTGGGAAGGCGTAGTGCAATACTTCTCACTTTGAATGAGAAACCCCCACGCCACCTAGTCATAGGAACAGCGGAGAAAGGACCAAAGCGGGACCATGGATGATTCAAAGGACGTCAAGGTACTTGTCGTCGATGACGAGCCCAATATCGTTGAACTACTTACCGTCTCCCTGAAGTTTCAGGGCTTCGATGTACACAGCGCCAACTCCGGCAACGAGGCTCTGCGCATCGCGCGTGAGATCAATCCCGACGCCTACATTATGGACGTCATGATGCCGGGCATGGACGGTTTTGAGCTGCTGGGCAAGCTGCGCGCAGAAGGCCTCGACGGCCCCGTCCTCTACCTCACCGCCAAGGACAGCGTGGATCAGCGCATCCATGGCTTGACCATTGGTGCGGATGATTACGTCACCAAACCCTTCAGCCTGGAGGAAGTCATCACCCGACTGCGCGTGATCCTGCGCCGCGGCAATGCGGTGGATGATCAGGATGGCAGCGCCACCATGACCTATGCCGACCTCACTCTCAACGATGACACCCATGAGGTCACCAAGGCCGGGGAGATCGTGGAGCTTTCGCCCACCGAGTTCAACTTGCTGCGCTACCTCATGCAAAACCGCGAGGTGGTGCTGTCCAAGTCCAAGATTTTGGACAACGTCTGGCACTACGATTTCGGCGGCGATGGCAACGTGGTCGAGTCCTACATCTCCTACCTGCGCCGCAAGATTGATACCGGCGATACACCGCTGATCCACACCGTCCGCGGCGTTGGTTATGTGCTGCGTACGCCGCGCACGTAGGCTCGTCCACTATGAGCGAATCCCCCGCGAACACTCAGGGCTCGGATTCTGGATCCTCTTCGGTGCGGAACAGCGCCCTGCGCCGGCGCATGCAACGTCCTAAAGCGCTGCCCCTGCGCACGTGGCTGCTCGTCCTCATGGTTCTGGTTTCGGGCTTGGGCCTGGCTATGTCCTCCCTGGCGGTGTCGTCGATCATGCGCAATGTGCTCTACACCCGCGTGGACACTGAGCTCAATGACGCGATTGGCTCCTGGGCCAGCAACCTTGACGCGGCCTTTTATACCCCGCAGGACGGAAGCCGCCGACCCCCGACGGACTATGTAGCACTGGCGTATTATCCCGATGGTTCCGTGGTGACCACGCGGCCGATGGCGGCGTTGCCGGATGCTCGTTCGGTGGTCGTTGGTGGTGAACCTAGCACCGTTCGCTCAATTCAAGGCGAAACCGAATGGCGTGCCGTGGCGCAGCTCAAGACGGATGGCTCCGTGGTGGTCGTCGCTAAAGACATGACGACGGAAAACTCCATTCTGAAAGGCCTCGCTATAGTCCAGGTCATCATCGCGGCGCTGGTCATGCTCATTATCGCGCTCGTGGGTATGTGGCTGATCCACCGGGCGCTGCGGCCGCTGCGCGTGGTCGAGAAAACGGCCTCCCAAATCGCGGCCGGCAACCTGGACAAGCGCGTGCCAGAGTGGCCGCTACATACCGAGGTAGGCCAGCTCGCCGCGGCGCTTAACGTCATGCTGGGACAGCTGCAGAACTCCGTCGTCCATGCGCAGGAAAAGGAGCAGCAGATGCGCCGCTTCGTCGGCGATGCCTCCCACGAGCTGCGCACGCCGCTGACCAGCCTGCGCGGCTACACGGAGCTGTACCGTTCGGGGGCGACTAAAGATCCGGAATTTGTCTTCAGCAAGATCGATGCCGAGTCGCAGCGCATGTCGTTGCTGGTGGAGGACTTGCTAGCCCTGACGCGTGCGGAGGGATCGCGCCTCGATATGCGCGAGGTAGACATGCTGGAGCTCGTGCTTTCCGTGGGCTCTTCGGCACGCGCGGCCTTTTCTGGCCGCACGATCAACGTCAACAATGAAGCCTCCGAGATTCCGATAGTCAACGGTGACGCGGACCGCCTGCACCAAGTGTTGCTCAACTTGGTATCTAACGGTATCCGTCACGGTGGTGACGAGGCATCGGTGACGCTGACTTTGCGGGATGATGAGGAGAACGTGCTTATCGACGTCGCCGATGACGGCAAGGGCATCTCCCCCGAAGATGCAGCCCATATCTTTGAGCGCTTCTACCGTGCGGATAGTTCACGGACCCGCGATACGGGTGGCTCGGGCTTGGGCTTGGCCATTGTGAAGTCCCTCGTGGAACAGCACGGCGGTTCGATCTCCGTGGACTCTGAGCTGGGCAGCGGATCGGTCTTTACCGTCCGCCTCCCCAAGGCGCCGACGAGCGGGAGCTAGCGCCTAGTTGCTGCGGCGGCCGTCCTCATCCGTGCCGAGGTGCTGGCGGATGCGCGCGGCGGCCTCGTCCATGGCGGCGGGGTCGGTGGCGTCGGCAGCGAAGGCCTTGGCGAAGTCGTAGTCTTCCATCTTCTCGGTGGGGAAGAGGTGGATGTGGGTATGCGGCACGTCGAAGCCGGCGATGATGTAGCCCGTACGCGGGGTGTCGAAGGCCGTCTTAATGGCGCCACCGATCTCTAGAGCAATCTCGTTGAGGTGCGCCCAAGTCTGAGAATCGAGGTCAGTCCACTTATCGACCTCCTCGACTGGCACGACCAAGGTGTGGCCATAACGTAGCGGCTCGATGGACAAAAATGCCACGCATTTCTCGTCGCGGTAGACAAAGCGAGCTGGCAGCTCGCCCTCGATGATCTTTGTAAATACGGAAGACATGGCCCCTAGGCTACCGCCAGTTAAGATAGACGGCATGCGCATTCTCGTTATTGGCTCGGGCGGCCGCGAACACGCCCTGCTCACTGGCCTTAAATCTGATCCCTCTGTTACCGATTTGCACATCGCCCCGGGTTCCCCGGCACATGCCAAGCAAGCCACCATTCACCCGGAGTATTCCCAGGTGGACGATCCTGCGCGTATGACGGAGCTGGCGGTTGATATTGACGCGGATCTGGTGGTCATCGGGCCGGAGGTGCCGCTGGTGAAAGGCGTGGCGGACGCTTTGCGTGAGCGCGGCATTGCGGTCTTCGGGCCGTCGGCAAGCGCGGCACAGATCGAGGGTTCCAAGGCCTTTGCCAAGGATGTCATGGCGGCCGCCGGCGTGCGCACCGCCCGCGCGGAGCAGCTCGCCCCCGGTGCCACCGATGCGGACATCGAGACCGCCCTCGACCGCTTCGGCCCGCACTTCGTGGTTAAGGACGACGGCTTGGCCGGCGGCAAGGGCGTCGTGGTGACCGAGTCCCGCGACGCGGCCCGCGCGCACGTCGACGCCGTCCATACAGCCGGCAACCCGGTGCTGCTCGAGTCCTTCCTCGACGGCCCCGAGGTTTCCCTGTTCTGCCTCGTGGATGGTGAGACCGTCGTGCCGCTGCTGCCGGCGCAGGACCACAAGCGCGCCTATGACAACGATGAAGGCCCCAACACCGGCGGCATGGGCGCTTATACGCCGCTGCCGTGGCTGCCTGCCGACGGCGTCCAGCGCATCGTCGACGAAGTCTGCGTTCCCGTGGCCAAAGAAATGGTCAAGCGTGGCACTCCCTACTCTGGCTTGCTCTACGCCGGCCTGGCATGGGGCAAGGAAGGCCCAGCCGTGGTGGAATTCAATGCCCGCTTCGGAGACCCGGAGACACAGGCGGTGCTCGCCCTGCTGAAGTCCCCACTGGGAGAGGTCCTGAACGCCACCGCCACCGGACAGCTGGCGGAACTTGCGCCGCTGGAGTGGGAAGAGGGCTACGCCGTTACCGTGGTGCTGGCCGCAGAGGGCTACCCGGCCTCCCCGCGCAAGGGTGATCCGATTACCTCGCCGGACCTGGATGACCCCACCCGGATCCTCCATGCCGGCACCACTGCGGGGGAGGGCGGCTACGTCTCCAACGGTGGGCGCGTCCTCAACGTCCTCGGTCGCGGCGCCACCCTCGCCGATGCCCGTGCTGCCGCCTACGAGATTCTCGGCGGCATCGAGCTGGAGGGCAGCTTCTTCCGCACAGACATCGCACTGCCAGCGGAGAAGAGCCAGATCAGCATCTAATCCGCTGATAATGCCTCCTTTGGGGCGAGGCGTGGAATAATGAGCGACGTGGCTGAAAAGAAGAACATTTCCAACGTCCTGTCCGGTCGATACGCCTCCCCCGAGATGGCTGAAATCTGGTCCCCAGAACACAAGATCATCCTGGAGCGCCAGTTGTGGATTGCGGTGATGAAGGCGCAGAAGGATCTCGGCGTCGACATCCCAGCTGCGGCTATCGCCGCTTACGAGGCGCAGGTTGAGAACGTCGACCTCGCCTCCATCGCGGAGCGTGAGCGCGTCACGCGCCACGACGTTAAAGCTCGCATCGAGGAGTTCAACGCCCTGGCCGGCTGCGAGCACATCCACAAGGGCATGACCTCGCGTGATCTGACGGAGAACGTGGAACAGCTGCAGATTCTGCGTTCTTTGGAGCTGACCCGCGATAAAGCCATCGCGGTGGTCTCCCGCATCGGTGAGCGCGCCGCGCAGTACCAGACGCTGGTGATGGCGGGCCGCTCCCACAACGTCGCTGCCCAGGCGACGACCCTGGGCAAGCGTTTCGCCTCGGCTGCCGACGAACTGCTGCTCGGCATCGAGCGCGTGGAGTCTCTGCTGAGCCGTTACCCGCTGCGCGGCATCAAGGGCCCGATGGGCACCTCGCAGGACATGCTTGACCTCATGGGCGGATCCGAGGACAAGCTCGCGGCGCTAGAAACGCGCATTGCGGATCACCTGGGCTTCTCTCGCGTATTCAACTCGGTGGGCCAGGTTTACCCGCGCTCCCTCGACTTCGATGCTGTTTCCGCGCTGGTGGAGCTTGGTGCTGCGCCCTCCTCACTGGCGACGACCATCCGCCTCATGGCCGGCAACGAAACCGTGACTGAAGGCTTCAAGGAGGGCCAGGTTGGGTCCTCTGCGATGCCGCACAAGATGAATGCCCGCTCCTGCGAGCGCGTCGGCGGTTTCCAGGTCATTCTGCGCGGCTACCTGACGATGGTGGCGGACCTGTCCGGCCAGCAGTGGAACGAGGGCGACGTCTTCTGCTCGGTGGTGCGCCGCGTTGCCTTGCCGGATGCTTTCTTTGCCATTGACGGCATGTTCGAAACCTTCCTCACCGTGCTGGCAGAATTCGGTGCTTTCCCGGCGATGATCGACCGTGAGCTAGAGCGCTACCTGCCCTTCCTCGCCACCACCCGCATCCTCATGGCGGCGGTGCGCGCAGGCGTGGGCCGTGAGACCGCGCACGAGGTCATCAAGGAAAACGCCGTCGCTGTAGCACTCAACATGCGCGAGAATGGCGGGGAGCAGGACCTGATTGAGCGCCTGGCTGCCGACGAGCGCCTGCCGCTCGATGCCGCCGCTCTCGAGGCCGCGCTGTCGGATAAGCACGCCTTCATCGGTGCTGCCGAGTCGCAGGTGAGCCAGATTCTGGGCCGCATCAAGGCGATTGCTGACCAGCACCCGCAGGCCGCCGCCTACACCCCGGGCGAAATCCTCTAGCTCACGCGGCCGGGGGATCCCCTGTGAAGGGACGACCCGGCGCGGTACGTTTCGCAGACTAGCCCTCTCAAACGTGAGTTTTTGAGGCTCTATTTACGAAAACGTACCGCGCTGGCCCGGTCCATGTACGTTTCGATCAATTAAGGTTGCTCGATCTCAGGGCGGGCTCAATTTTCTAGCCCCTATTTGATCGAAACGACCTCCCATCGGGGGCCGGCCCCACCCGTCACCAGCTCTTAGGCCATCCCGGGGATGCGCAGCACCGGCAACTCGAAGCCGCCGAGGGATTTCCCGTTGGAGGCGAGGTAGCCGCCGATCATCAGCGCGGTGAGTACCGCCATGATGCCGAGAACCGCAGCACCCGTGGACGAGGTTTGCTGCTGCGTCGTCTTGCCCGGAATGGGCAGCTCCGGCACCGGCTGGATGCCTTCTTGCGCACCGCGGCTGCGCAGTTCCTCGACGCACTCAGCGAAAGACTGCACCTGCGCTGCGTTGAAGGCGTCAACGGCTTCTTTCTCCTGTGCCTGGTTTTCTGCCAGAGCGGCGCGCAGCTTGGGGCTGAAATCGCTACCCGTCGACAGTAGTGGCGCCGGTCCCTTCTTTGCGCGGGCGGCAGCAGCATTGATGGAGTACTCGGCGTCCTGCGGCAGCAGCACCGACTCATCCGCTACGAGCGCCTCCGGAGCGGCGGCGCCGACCAGGATGATGAGCATATCCGCGCCCGTGTAGCCGGCCTTGGCCAGCGCGGCCACCGTCGCCGCATAGCCCGGAGCCTTGCTGATATCGCGCGAGGTATACGCGGAGAAGTCCAACTTCGGGAACTGCGCTTGAATCTGCTCCGAGGTGGCCTTAATCGTTGCGATATATCCAGCGCGGACGTCGCGGGCTAGCTCGCGATCCGTGGCCGAGGCCGACATCGTGCACAGCCATTGGCCGTGGTCAGATTCGCGCACGGAGATATCGGCAGCCTGCGCCGCCGGCACGCTCAGGGTACCGCCCACCAACGCAGCGGAGGTCAAAAGGGAGATCATGCGAGAGTGCACAGGCTTAACTCCTCATGCTTGGGATGTATCTTGAAGCAGTCTAGACGGGTCTAGGATGTATGTCATGCGTCCAGAACTTTCTTCCTATGCCCACATCGCCTCCGGCAAGGTGCGCGATATCTACGAAATCGACGACAATACCCTGCTCATGGTCGTCTCCGACCGCATTTCCGCCTACGACCACGCCCTGGAGCCCGCCATTCCGGACAAGGGCCGTGTGCTTACGGCGACCTCGAAGTTCTTCTTCGACGTCATTGATTTCCCTAACCACCTCGCCGGCCCGCTCGATGATGAGCGCATCCCCGAAGAGGTACTCGGCCGCGCCATGGTGGTGCAGAAGCTCGACATGCTGCCCTTCGAGTGCGTCGCCCGCGGTTACCTCACCGGCTCCGGGCTGAAGGAATACAAGGCATCCGGCAGCGTATGCGGCGTCGGGCTGCCGGAGGGGCTGACCGAGGCCTCCCGCCTGCCCGAGCCCATTTTCACCCCGGCCACCAAGGCGGAGCAGGGCGACCACGATGAGAACGTCTCCTTCGACGTCGTTGTGGAGAAGCTAGGCCGCGAGCGAGCTGAGCAGCTGCGCGAAGCTACCCTGCGCATTTATGCCGAAGCCGCCGCGCTGGCGGAGGAGAAGGGCATTATTTTGGCGGATACGAAGTTCGAGTTTGGCGTCGATAAGCACGGCACTTTGGTCTTAGCTGATGAGGTCCTCACCCCGGACTCCTCGCGCTACTGGCCGGCCGATACCTACGAGGAAGGCAAGGTCCAGCCTTCCTTTGATAAGCAGTACGTGCGCGATTGGCTCACCGACTCCGGCTGGGACAAGGAGTCCACGCCGCCGCGCCTGCCGGATGACGTTGTCCAGGCCACCCGCGCGCGTTATGTTGAGGCTTTTGAACGCCTGTCCGGAACCACTTTTTAAGGAGGCTGAATGAACGCACCACACGCAGCGAAACGCCCGGTCACCCGTGAGTTCCATGGCCGCAGCTTCATCGATAATTACGAGTGGCTGCGCGCGAAAGACGCCCCGGAGACCCGCGAATACTTGGAGGCCGAAAACGCCTACACCAAGGAGCGCACCGCACACCTGGACACCTTGACGGAGAACATCTTCACTGAGGTCAAGTCCCGCATTAAGCAGACGGACATGTCCGTGCCCCAGCGCCGCGGTAAGTACTGGTACTACGGGCGCACCGAGGAGGGCCAGGAGTACGGCTACAGCTGCCGCATCCCGGTGTCGGAAGGTTCTGATCCGTGGACCCCGCCGACCATCCCGGAGGAGGGGGCGCCGGAAGGGGAGCAGGTGCTTCTCGACGTCAACGCGCTCGCCGAAGGCCATGACTTCTTCGCCCTGGGTGCTTCTTCGGTGAGCGATTCCGGTGACCTGCTGGCCTATTCCGTGGACGTGGCCGGCGACGAGCGCTTTGAGCTCTTCATCAAAGATCTGCGTTCCGGTGAGCTGTTGGAGGACCGCCTAGAAGGCATCTTCTATGGCGCGACGTGGGTCGGGGAGGAGTTCATCTTCTACACCACCGTCGATGATGCATGGCGGCCGGACACCGTGTGGCGCCACCGTGTGGGAACCCCGCAGTCAGAGGACGTCGTGGTCATGCGCGAGGAGGATTCGCGTTTCGGCATTGGCGTGGGGACGACCCGCAGCGAGAAGTACATCATGATTGTGTCCGGCTCGAAGACGACGAATGAGGCGTGGGTACTCGAGCAGTCCAACCCCGAGGGGGAGTTCCGCTGCCTCTGGGAGCGCGAGACCGGCGTGGACTACGACGTTGACCACGCCGTGGTGGGCGGCACCGACTACTGGGTTGTCACGCACAATGCCACCGGCCCCAACTTTGCCTTAGGCTACTGTCCGGTCTCCGATGACCTTCCAGCCTTGCGCGAGCTCACCGTCCTCATGCCGCATGATGACACCGTGCGCATTGAAGGCGTGGATTGTTACCGCGACCAGATCGTCGTGGGCTACCGCCGCGGCGGCATTGGCCGTGCCGCGGTAATGGATGTGCGCCAAGGGTGGGCGCGCTTCGGCGAGCTTCACTTCAACGAGGAGCTCTACACCGTTGGCGTGGCCGGCAACCCGGAGTGGGATGCGCCGGTGCTGCGCGTGAGCTATACCTCCTTCATCCAGCCAGCCCAGCTCTTTGATTACCGCGTGGCCACCGGCGAGTACACGCTGCTGAAGGAACAGGAAGTCCCGGGCGGCTATAACAAAGACGAATACGTGGCCTATCGCGTCTGGTCGGAGGCGCCCGATGGGACGAAGGTGCCGGTGTCCATCGTGCACCGCGCGGACCTCGACCGCACGCAGCCGAACCCGACGCTGCTTTACGGCTACGGCTCCTACGAGGCAAATATGGACCCGTATTTCTCGGTCTTCCGTTTGTCTCTCATGGACCGCGGCATGATCTTTGCCATGGCGCACGTTCGCGGTGGTGGTGAGATGGGCCGCAACTGGTACGACGACGGCAAGATGCTGGCTAAGAAGAACACGTTTGCGGACTTCATCGCGGTGGCCGATGACCTCATCGCGCGCCGGGTGACCACGCCGGACACCTTGGTGGCGGAAGGCGGTTCCGCCGGTGGACTGCTCATGGGCGCGGTGGCGAACATGGCGCCAGATCGGTTTAAGGCCATCGAGGCCAACGTGCCTTTCGTGGATCCGCTGACCTCGATTCTTATGCCGGAGCTGCCGCTGACAGTGGTGGAGTGGGAAGAATGGGGCGACCCGTACCACGACCCGGAGGTCTACGACTACATGGCCTCCTACTCGCCGTACGAGAACATTGCGCCGCAGAAGTATCCCAATATCCTGGCGCTGACCTCGCTCAATGACACCCGCGTGCTCTACGTGGAGCCGGCGAAGTGGGTGGCCAAGCTTCGTGACGTTGCCACCGGTGGCGAATTCCTCCTCAAGACTGAGATGGCCGCCGGCCATGGTGGTGTGTCCGGACGCTACGCCAAGTGGCGGCAGGCGGCATTCGAGTATGCGTGGTTGATTAACCAGGCCACGGGGGTTGAGTCTTAGGCTCCCCGCTTGAGCTGTGTGGCTAATGAGCCGCACAGCATCCTAGGCCGCCCATGTGGGGGAGTGAGGCTTCCCCTCGGCGCGCGCCGGGACGGTGGCTGTGCGATAATTTTCCTTATGCATGGCCACCTTTTGGTTTCGATTTCCAGTATCTTCGACGACACCCGAAGGCAGGCCGCTGACCTGCTGGAGCAGTTCGATAAAGCGGATATCCCGGTGTCCTTGCTTGTAGCGCCACACATCGATGGCAATTGGCACCTAGCTAAGGATTCGGCGACACAGTCGTGGTTGCGGGAGCAAGCCGAATCGGGCCGAGTGCTCATTCTCAACGGCTTCGACCAAGCAGTTCAGGGCCGCCGTGCGGAATTCGCAAACCTGGATGCACACGAGGCGCGTCTGCGCCTCAAGGGGGCGACGCGGCAGATGGCCAGAATCGGCTTTGAACCCACTATCTTTGCGCCGCCGCGCTGGCGTATGTCGGAGGGAACTCTAGAAGTTCTTCCTGAGTTTGATTTTGACTTTGCTGCATCCACCCGCGGCATCCATGACCTGCGCACCGGCGAGCTCCACCAAGCCCGCAACTTGTCCTTTGGTGAGGGTTTCGGTTCGGCCAAGTGGTGGCGCCGCAACATCATCCGCGCTGCCGAGCGCGCCGCGCAGCGCGGCAACACCGTGCGCCTATCGATTTCCGGCCGTAACCTTGATGACCGCAAGGTAGTGTCCGATTTCCTTAAGGCCGCCGAGCGCGCCGTTGGAGCAGGCGCCAGTCCCGCTGACTATACGGCCTTCGCACCGCGCTAGCCGTGCCCACTCGAATGCTCACGACACGTTAAACCATCCGCATATCCCGGTGTCCGTTGGCCTGTATAGAAAGGGAGACGCGTCTTCCAGGAACGACGGAGTGCCCGTAAACCGGCTCTTCCGGTTTCGGGGTGCGTAGC
>NZ_KV811666.1:0-5858 GCF_001813175.1 Corynebacterium sp. HMSC069E04
AAACGGAACAAAACCTGGGACACTTCAAACTACACGCTGTGCGTGGACGAGGCAACGCTGCACATGTGTTGTTGACCAGCAGGTTTTTATTGCACTTGCTGTTCCTTGCCCGCCATCTGTCGTTGCGATTAACGGGGCGGGGATGCGTTCGAGCAGGCGTGTGTAATCGGGAGCGGTTTCGTGTTTGGCACCAGTGCCAAGCAACAACATGATCGAGGGTGGAAGCTACAATCAAGCATCCGCCAGCGGTGTAGGTACCGTCGAGAAATATCTGGTCATAGACTCGGCCTGTATGTGCCACGGTGGGATCCGGTACGTCAATAAGCCAGTACCATGTAAATCTGCGCTTCATAGTGGAATGGCTTACATTGTTGCGTTTAGCCAGTGCAGTTAGCGAGATTGTGGTGGTGCAATGCTCGATAAAATCCGCAAAAATTCTAGCGTTGGTGACGTCGGGGCGACGTTTGATGCCTGATGCCCCACAGGCTTTACATCGCCATCGTGTGGTTCCTTTGCTGGTAGTTCCGTTGCGTTTCATGTCGCCGCCGCAGTGGCAGCGTGGTCGATTCTTCGGCATCAAGCCACCACACCACCAGGACCTACCACATCCAGGTAGAAACACCGGGGATTTACCGTCAAGGACAGCGATATACGGTCGTGAAGCCTATACTTTCAACAATCACACTGGACAGTGACTATAAATCACCGATCCCAGACACACTTTCTGACCCTTAACCCATTTTAGCGGACGTGCGGCAACATGGTCCGTATCGGGAACGTGGCAATCAGACCCTAGACATCAAACCCTTACCTAAGTAAGGTAAGGCTATGCAAAAGAAAGACTTCATGAATGTGCGTGCAGTTATCGCACTCGTAGCCACTCTAGCCCTAGGCGCAGGCCTTGTTGCGTGTTCTTCTGATTCTTCTTCTAAGGAAGGAAACGGAGAAAAGAAGATCGAGCGAGTTGTGGCGCTTGATTGGCGCTACGAGGAAATTCTCAAGGCCCTCGATGTGGACCCAGTGGGAATCGTGGAAATCGGTAAGTCGGAGGCACCGACCACTTTGAAAGGGCAGCTGGGTCAAGCGACCTCTGTGGGTCAGGCCAAGCAGCCGAATCTAGAGGTTATCCAGTCCTTGGAGCCGGATCTGATCCTGGCTAGCCCTACCCGTCAAGCCGATATCATGCCGCAGTTGGAAGAGATTGGGCAGACCGAATCCTACCCAGATGAGACTTACTTGGACGTGCTGGACTCGATGGATGAGATCGCGGCCAAGCTAGGTAAAGAGGAAAAGGCCAAAGAAGTCCGTCAGCGCATCGAGGACAAGATTGCTCATACCAAGGACGCGGTAAAGCCGGGGAGTCGTGCGGTCGTGGCTGGCTGGTCCAGTGAGATGCTCTATACCTGGGTCAACCCTTCCTTCCCCCAGTCGCTACTAAGTGAGGTGGGCTATGACTATGCCTTCGAAGGTGAGAAGTCATCCATCGAATCTAAGACTGATGTAGCGGAACTGACCGGCGATAAGCTCCCTGGTATGAAGGCTGACCTAGTCTTTATGTACAAGGACGTCGATGCGTTTAAAAAGACGCCCTATGCCAAGGGTAGCGGCGACATCGTAGAGGTGGACCAAGATATCTGGTCGCGCGCCCGCGGGCCGCTTTCCGCCGAGCATATGCTCGATGACATCATCGCCGCCGAAGAGTAGTGGCACCTCGAACTAAAACCAGCGCCTGCCTGGTCCTTGCAACCGCTGCCGTCGCCTTCGTGTGGTGGTGGCGGCTTCGCCATGTTCAGGTGCCAGCTGATACCCCGTGGCTGGAAGAAGAGCTGCATAGCGTGGCCTTTGACCGTCTCCTTGCCACCACGGTCGTCGGTATCGCATTAGGGGTAGGCGGGTTATTGCTGCGGACGGCAACTGCGAATCCGCTAGCCGATCCGTCCATCACTGGTGTGAACTCCGGTGCGGCACTCGGCGCAGTCGCAACAGCAATGTTTATAGGAAGCGAAACCTCGAGTGTTGACCAGTTGCCCGGTGCGCTGTTGGGTGCGGGGATTGCTGTGGGGGTGACGGTGGGCGTCGGTAAGAGCGGTGCGATCCAGCGCATGGTACTCGTTGGCGTTGCTGTTTCCGCGCTGTGTAGCGCATTGACCTCCATTTTCTTGGTAGTAGATGAAGCTCAACTGGCTACGGTGATGTCATGGCTTTCTGGTCGGCTTGCCGGTGTGCGCCTAAGCGGTATCATGCCGGCGCTGATTGCCGTGCTGGTCGTGGTTCCCTTGACCTTAGTCGGTGCAAAAACGCTGGACTTGCTCGTAGCAGGCGATGCCGTGGCTGGTGCTGTCGGCGCGAAGCCGGAGCGCATTCGGTTGGCAGCCATTGTGGCGGCGGTAGTGCTTATTGCTCCGGCCGTAGCTGCAACTGGGCCGATTGGCTTCTTGGGGTTGATGGCCGCGGCCGTAGCGTGGCGGGTGTGCGGCTCACACCACCGCATGGGGCTGTGCGTGGCTGGAATTGTTGGAGCAGCGGTGCTTTTGGTGGCCGATTCGGTTGGCCAGGCAATCTGGGCGCCAGCCGAGACCCCAGTGGGCATCGTGACTTCTTTGGCTGGCATGCCATTAGTGTTGTGGGCCGTCCATGCGCTGGGGAGGAGGAAGCATGCGGCATAAGAGATTTGTTGGGGTGCTAGTAGGACTCATCCTGGCGTTGGCGTTGAGCGCAATCATCGGCATGGGCGTCGGTGCGGTGATGAAACCGCCGGGCGAGGTGATCACCGCCTTCGTTACCGGAGAGCCGCTCATCTGGAAGTACCGCGCCCCGCGGATCTTGGTGGGAATCTGCGCTGGTATTGCCATGGCCGTCTCTGGCTGTCTATTGCAGTCCGCGCTACGCAATCCTTTGGCCGCACCAGATACGGTGGGTATTACCTCCGGCGGCGGACTCGCGGCCGTTGCGGTACTCATGGGATCAGGCGCCCTGCCGGCCCACCTGCTGACTTTCATAGCCTTTATTGGAGCGTTGGCTGGAACTGGGCTGGTTCTTCTCCTCGCCGGGCGCGGGGCAAGTGATCCGGTGCGCCTGCCGCTTACCGGGGTGGCGGTATCTTTTGGGCTGGGCGCCATCACCGAATTGCTCCTGGTGCGGGCTGCCCCAGAGGCAGGAGCGGCCATGACATGGTTGAAAGGTTCGCTTTACGCCCGCTCGCTTGGCGATGCCACCATTGTCGCCCCCTTTATCCTTCTCGCCCTAACCGTCGCGATGGTGGTGGCAAAACACCTGGATATGCTCGCGCTGGATGATTCCACCATGGCCGGCATCGGCGTGAGCACCAAGATATGGCGCCTAATAGCAGTAGCCTTAGCCGTCATCCTCGGTGCCGCGGGAGTCGCCGCGGCCGGGGTCTTGGGCTTCGCCGGACTCATCGTCCCCCATGCTGCTCGCTTGGTTGTTGGCGCGAACCTGCGCTGGCAAATACCCGTGGCAGCCCTAGGCGGCGCGGTCCTTGTGACCGCATGCGATACGCTCGGTCGCTGGGCCTTCGCCCCCACGGAAATCCCCGTTGGCGCGCTCATCGCGCTGATCGGTGCACCGTATTTCATTTTCCTATTGACTCGACTGACCCGAGTGCGAAACGGAGGCTAGACATGACACTGACGTGCAGCGGATTAACCGTGGGCTACGGTGGACCCGATGTGGTCAAGGACGTAAATCTTCACTTATCCAGCGGTCAAGTAACCGCTCTGATCGGGCCGAATGGCTGCGGCAAGTCGACGCTTCTCAAGACATTGGGCCGCCAACTTACGCCCAGCGCAGGTGCGGTGTACCTCTCGGACCAAAATATCAGCAAGTATTCCTCGCGTGCCTTTGCCCGTGAAGTTTCTTTTCTGCCACAACATCCCGTGGCTCCGGAAGGGGTATTAGTGCGTGACGTCATCGGTTACGGCCGCTATCCCTATACAGGGGCGCTAGCGACGATGCGGGCCGGAGATCATGCAGCGGTTGAGCGTGCTGCCTCGCGTGCTGGGGTGAGCGAGCTTCTCGACGCCCCCGCGGCAGACCTTTCCGGTGGTCAGCGCCAGCGCGTCTTCCTCGCTATGACTTTGGCCCAAGAAACGCCAATTACCTTGCTTGACGAGCCGACTACTTACCTCGACCCCGCGCACCAATTGTCCATTTTGGATCTGATTCGAGATCTCAATGGCGCCGGGGTCACAGTGGTCATGGTGGTCCACGATATGGTCCATGCCGCGCGTTACGCCGATAGAATCGTAGCCATGCGTGAGGGACGCATTGTGGCCGAAGGGGCCACCGAGGAGGTGATGACCGCTGAACTCGTACGCGAAACCTTCCATGTTGAGTGTTTAGAGATGACTGATCCCTCCACCGGTCGACGCTTTCCCATACCCATTTCCGTGCACGCTCCTGAATTTTCTGGAACCCTAGAAGGAAGAAGATAAATCTATTTAAAGGAGTACGTAGCAATGGCAAACGAACTAGGCCACGAAGTTGACCTGGATCGCAACGAATACAAGTACCTGGCATCTGAGGACACTGTGTCTTCGGCAGCTAACTCTGGCACCTCCGCTCGGTCCGGCGCGGCTGCAGCAGGTGCAGGGGTTGCAGCGGCAGGCGCCGCGGGCACAGCCGGCCTATCTACCGCCAGCAAGTACGAGCCGCAGAATCACGTCGTTGCTGGCGCCGACGAAGAGCATGTAGGCTCTGCCTCCGAGCAGCCGGACCTGCAGGAGAAGCTGGATGAGAACAACGCTGACTACGCGCCGAGCCAGCACATCGTAGGTGAGGCGCAGGAAGAGCACATTGGTTCCGCCCCGCAGCAGCCGGACCTGCAGGAGAAGCTGGACGAGGAGAACTCGGACTATGCGCCGAGCCAGCACATCGTAGGCGGCGCGCAGGAAGAGCACATTGGTTCCGCCCCGCAGCAACCGGACCTGCAGGAGAAGCTGGACGAGGGTAACTCTGACTACGCCCCGAGCCAGCACATCGTAGGCGAAGCAAACGAAGAGCGTGTTGCTACTGCGCCGAACCAGGACAACGTCAACGGTCAGCAGTCCTCTGAGCGCCTGGATCAGCTAAAGGACAAGGCATCCGAGGCTGGTAGCGCCGTCGGCGATGCGTTCCAGCGCGCTAAGGGCTTCGTGGAGGACAAGGCACACGAGTACCAAGAGGAGTCCACGAAGAAGGGTGGCTTCTTTGACCGCGTCAAGGGCGCTGTCCGTGATGCTCGCGAGTCCATCGAAGACAAGCGCAAGAACTAACCAGCGCTGATACTAAGCCGCTTTCCCAGGGCTCGGGGAGGCGGCTTTTGTCGTATGCGCAATCCTGCTAATCGTCTAAGGCGTGAAGGTAGAGTTGGCTAATCAGCAGGCGCCTTGGCACGTCCACAAGTGGGCGCAGGGAGGGGAGGAAGGGCTCTGAGGCGGCGTCGATAAGCAGCAGTGTGCGGCCATCGCGCAGGCGCTCCAGAGCAAAGGTCTCCTCGCCGCGCTCAAGGTGTCCGGGAAGGGTGCCGTAGGTGAACCCGCAGCGGCCGTCCTTGTGGAATACATCGACCACGCGGCAGCGAAAATCCCATGGGCCAAAGCCACGTTTCGCGGCGGCCTCTATTTGTTAGAAAGGTCGCTTGACTGATTCGGCTTCACAGTGCTTCGTGGGCCCGAAATCGCTAGGGCAGCATGTGCTTGCCCGTGCGCAAGGAACTGAAGATTAAGGAGAACCATCATGAACAACAAACTGGCGAAGGCATGGCCAACGCCGCGCAGTGGTCGCTCGTAGCCGCTACCGCATTCTTCGCTCTGAGCTTTGTCGGTGCACTTAGGGTGCTCCGTGCTGCGGGGGGGGGG
>NZ_KV811666.1:5958-99083 GCF_001813175.1 Corynebacterium sp. HMSC069E04
GGGGGGGGGGAGAAGGGTGCCCCCGCAAACAACGCCGATCTCGGTGCCCGCGTTAATCGCGTCCCGAACTGATTTTCCACCCGCGTGCTGCTTTGCGTTGCTGCCAGAAGTGACGGTAGATACCGGGGACATCGGAAAGCTCAGAATGCGTGCCCAGCTGGCTGACTTGCCCGTGTTCATCCAAGACTACGATTTGATCAGCAGATTTGATTGTATCCAGCTTATGGGCGATGACAATAAAAGTAGATTGCTCCCGTAGCTCGTCCATCGCAGCAAGAATGTTTGCCTCATTTTCTGCATCGAGCGCGGAGGTAGCCTCATCAAAGAGTACAATCGGCGCTTGCTTGAGAAGCGCGCGAGCTACAGATACGCGCTGGCGTTCACCACCGGATAGAAGCCGACCGCCTTCACCAACAGGAGTATGCCACCCTAGGCGGTTGGCAATAGAAGTCACGCCTGAAAGATCAGCTGCGCGGAAGACTTCCTCATCGGAGGCGTCGGGACGACCAACGCGGATATTAGCGATTAACGAGTCGTCGAAGAGGTAGACATCCTGAAAAACCATGGACAGTCTGGACATTAACTGTTCGGTTCCAAGCTCGCGGATATCTACGCCGTCAACCATCACCGCCCCGGAATCTACATCCCAGAATCGCGAAATAAGGCGCGCAATTGTGGTCTTTCCGGAGCCAGAAGGACCGACAATGGCGGTAACGGTGCCTGGTCGAGCATGGAAAGCGATATCTACCAATACTGGTTTATCGCCGTATCCAAACGTGACATTACGCAGCTCTACACTTCCCGAACCATCGCCTGGGCGCGGAGTAGTGGGTTCCGGTAGGGACGGGGCATCGGTGATGAGCTCAGTTTCTGTGAGCGCGATACGGCCGGCATCTAAACCGACGAAAGAAGAACCCAGCTGCTCAAGCGTGCGGGTAAACCTCAAGCTGATTCCGATGATCGCAATTGTTTCTAGTGGCGATAGGGCGCCTTCAACGGCAAGATCCGCGGAGACCATAATGAGAGCCACAATGAAGATCTGCACTACTATGCCGTTGAGTAGCAAAGCTAATGTGGATACCCATAGCTCGCGTATTCGTGCTTTATGGTCGATTTCTAGCGCTTGCTCTAGTGGCGCAAAAACTTGTGATTGTCCTGCCGCGCGCAGGGCTGGTTGACGGTTAGCAAATTCTACGATGCGCTGGGAGAGCTCTTTACTCGGCCCCAGTGCGCGGTTCGATGCTTTCTCACGAATCCATGCAGCCAACTGCATCACCACGAGCGCCAATGGTGCGATGATAAGAAGGACCAAGCCCAGCTTCGGGTTCCAGAAACACGCTCCTACTAACAAGGTGACAAGTGCCGCGCTATCGCGGTATATCGTTCCTTGAATATGCGCAATGGTCTCGGCCGCCACCATAAAGCGATCTGAAACGAGGCGAGATAGGCCGCCGGTATTAGCCGGTACGAACCAGCCGAGCGGTAGCGTTGCTAATTTATCGCCCACAGTCGTGTGCGCGGCTCGGATGAAATCCAAGGCCGTGTGGTAAGAGGCCATGGTTGCGAAAAATCGTAGCGCAAAAGCTACGAGCGCAATTGCCAAAAGCGTCCACATCCATGGTGCGATCGTCGTATCCCCATCGAGTGCCTTTGTAAGTGGCACGAGCGTGAGAACGGCGAGGCCATCAAGCACGCCAACGATAAGCGATAGACAAGCATACCTTTTATTGAGCTTATGGCCTACAGGACTTTGCAGCTTTTTGACACTGCGAGTGAGTAGCGGATCACGAAGACGCGAACTAACAGGCGTAGTGGCATTAGACATGAGAATTATCCTTCATAGGCTTGAGGCAGATTATTTGGTCTGCTCCTTGGATGGACTCCGGCTTGTGGGCGATGACTAAGACGGTCTTGCCTCTGACGAGTGTGGCTAGAGCTGCTTGAATTTCTGCTTCGCAGTCAGGATCAGTTGCCGCAGTAGCTTCATCCAGGATCAAGATTGGGGCATTGGTAATGATTGCCCGGGCAATAGAAATGCGTTGCTGTTGTCCACCGGATAAAGAGGTGTCCTCACCAACAACGGTGTCGAGCCCAGCCGGTAAAGCGCGAATATCAGCAGCTATGTGCGCAGCCTCTGCGGCTTGCCAGATCTCTTCATCGCGGGCTTCTGGGCGTGCAAGGCGAATGTTTTCCCGAATACTCATACGCAGTAAGTGAGGATCTTGTAAGACGAAAGCCACAGTGCGGTACAAACTGTCGAAAGTGAGATCACGGATATCCACGTTGTTGATAGTGATTGTGCCCGAATCTGGATCCTGGAAACGCGCCAACATCGTTGCTGCTGTGGATTTGCCAGACCCGGAGGGGCCAATCAATGCCGTGACAGTGCCTGCATTTAGTTGCGCAGAAAAGTCTTGGAGGACTGGTGTGTCTGGGGCGTAGCTAAAGCTGACCTTATGGAACTCCACCTCCATGTCTTGACTATTGGCGTCGAGGCTCTTTTGGCCTTCTTTCACATGGGAAATTGTCATGACTTCATCAAGGCGCAACGCCGCATTGCCAGCGAGCTGGTAAGACCACATCATTTGGCCGACGGTTTGAATCGTGCCCGGGAGCACCAGCGCAATTAACGTTGTTGCGATGACTTCAGCGACCGTGACATAGCCACCAGCTATCAGCAGGGAACCGACTCCTAGATTGATAAGGATGAGGACAGGAACCGCCACCACAGACTCTGAGATTGCGGAAACACGCAGAAGCGGACGTACCCACTCGTAATAGAATTCCGCGAATTTTTGGGCAGCTTCGCGATATCGAGCGTGGGCTTTGCCAACGGTGCCGAAAGCCTTGACGACGGAAATACCTTCGGAGAACTCCACCGCAGTCGCAGAGACCTCACCCAGATAATTATCCATTTCCGCAGTTTTTGTGCCCATATCTTTCATTGAATATGCTTGGATTGCTAGGAAAATGGGCACAGTGGCAATAGAAAGTAGACCAAGGCGCCAATCCAAGATAAAGGCATAAACCAGAAGCGCGAGGGGCGTAAAGATCGCGGCGACCTTCTCTACAGGAGCATGGGCTGTCAGGGTGTGCAGAGTTAACGTATCGTCCTCGACGGCTTTGCGGACTTTGCCGGAATTAGTCTGGCTAAACCACGAGAGTGGTGCTTTCGCAATAGCGGTAATAATTCGGCGCCGGTTAATCCCCACCAGCTTTGCATCAGCGAAGTGGGTGATTGCAAGGGCAAGGAAATAGAAGAATAGCTGGCCCAAAAATGCAGCAAGTAGCCATTTCACAATGGACGCGACGTCATCAGTATTGCCGTCGATTAGAGCATTTCCCAGTGCCACCAACGCGACGTAGGGTGCTACGGCGAGTACCGAGGATATAAGCGCGAGAAACTGTGCGAAGTAGATGGTTGTTTGCACTGGGGCCAGTAGTTTTTTTAGAGCGACCTGGCCGGCTTTTAGTTTTGCGCGAGCCTCTTCTTCCGGTGACGCACCGTGTGATTCTGGTGCGTGGGTTCCGCTTGATTCTGTGGAACTTTGTTTTAGTTCAGACATTTCTTTCTCAATTCTTGTTGATGTCAGTCATATCGATGATTCTGGTGACTGATTCTTGGATGAATTCGTGGTCATGGGTGATGACGATGACCACTGCTCCGCTTGCTGCAAGAGATCGAAGTAGCGCAGAGATGGATTGCAGTTGGCGCCAGCCCACGCCAGAGGTAGGTTCATCGAAGATGTAGATCGCTGCTTGCTCGGCTTGGGCTGAAGCTATGGCTAAGCGTTGCCGTTGCCCACCGGACAGAGACTGCGGATGCCGTTGGGCCATTCCTGCCAGATCGAGGCGATGGAGAATCTCATTGACATCGATGTGGTCCCGCTTCTTCTTTGCCAGTCCGAGCGTGACTTCTTCTTCGGTGGTGGCTGCGAATAATTGGCGGCCAACATCTTGCATCACCATGTACGCGGCACGTCTGCGGGCAGCCGCTCCTACTCGTTTGCTGTTCAAACGGAGACTACCGCCGCGTTTGGGAGAAGCAAGACCACAAATGATCCTGGCGAGGGTGGTTTTTCCAGCGCCGTTGGGCCCGATTAAGGCGGTGACTTCGCCGCTGGGGAAAAATGCGTGGTCAATGTTTAATACCTCATGTGCGCCATAAGAAAAACAGATGTTGCTTAGCTCGAGTCCGCTCCGCTGGGGATCGGCGTTTTCGAGCGTGGGTGGTACCGGCACGCTCGCGGGCAGGGGAACATGGTGTAAGCTGCGTAGCCCCAATTGTTTGCGTTCGGGTTCGTCTAAGGCATAAAACTCCTGAGCGCGGAAACTCCGCGTTATTTTTCCCTGAGTCAAGTAAATAACTTGGTCAGCGATATCTTTTAAGAAAAAGAGACGGTGATCAGCGATAATGATCGTTGTGCCTAATTCCTTCAAGCGGTGTAGCACGCGTGCAAGAATATCGATGCTTTCCATAGAGAGATTGGACGTGGGTTCATCGAGAAGCACGAGACTGCCCGGGGACACAAGCGCGCATGCGCATGCCACGGTTTGTAACTGCCCACCGGATAATTCTTTGAATCGCCGGCCCCGAAGATCGTTAATGCCTAGTAGCTCGACCGCTGATTGAATCCTCGACTCAATTTCTTTGGGATCTACACCAAGGTTTTCTAGCCCGAAGGCCAATTCTGCATTGACGCTTTCAGTGAAAAATTGTGTCCTTGGATTCTGGAATACTGAGGCGCTGAACTCGATGGCTCGGGACAGCGGTTCTTCCGCAGGGGTAAAAGCCTGGTCATCCTTTATAATAGTGATGGTGCCTAGTAGCTCTCCTGGATTGAAATGGGGGATGAGTCCGTTGATCAACTTGAGTACCGTGGACTTTCCCGATCCGGAATCACCGGTAATCAGTAGACACTGTCCTGGAGAGACAGAAAAAGACACATCAGATACACCTTGAATACCTGGCCGAGCTCCCAATGGATATGTAAAAGAAACGTTGTGGGCGTCTACACTGGTTGCGATACTGCGTTCGTTCATAAGTGGACCTCCGTGGGAAGCCAGACAGAGGCAACAACGAGGCCCAACCCAGCTAGTGCAGTTGCATCGACAAGCTTGAAGGAAAGATCGGCGGTGGTGGTTGGGCGTGCGGGTCCTCCCAATCCCCGGACAAGAGCAGAGGCAGCGAGCTCATCACCAGCGCGGACGACGGCACCTAATAAGGGGATGATCAACATCGCGGACGATTGTGTGGGCTGTGTGATCCAGCTTTTTACTCCAGGCTGGAGACCCCGAAGGACCATGGCATCGCGGATGGCTTTGGCTTCTGCCACGATGATCGGCAAAACGCGCAGGAATACCGCCGGTGGAATGGTGGCCCAGCCTGGTAAACGCAGGTCCCGCAGTGCTGAGGTCAACGTGGATGGTGTGAGAGTGAGCAAGCCGAATGTGCCGATGGACATGCTGATGACAAAACGGCTTAGCCACGAAAAAATTGCCGCTGAAAAAGCGAAAAATGTGGAGCCAGGAAGCTGTAATAGGCCCCAGTACCCTAGATAGGATAATGCAAAAGCGAACAGGCAAATAAGACCATAGTGTGGCTTTACTGTAGCTAGTGCGATGGAGCTGAAAGCGATAGAAATCAGCAGTGTCGGTAGGTGGCCGTGGCTGAGAGCTACCGCATTGATTACTAGAACAGAAAGCAGCACGGTCCGTGGATCGATCGAAGATCGATGAAGCACGCCCTGTTTTTGCAGGCTCACAGGAGACCAGCGCTTTCAAAGTGTTTGCGGCTGACGCGAACTCCGACCTTTCCTCCGATAAAGCCGACGATGAGCGCACAAATGGCCAGTACTCCAATGGTCCATGGCTGGAAGATATCCGACATGGCATCGGCATATTCTTGACCCATTTGGTCTGCGATATCGACGTAGTAGGAGTCCGTATCCAGAATTAGCGGGATAAAAGGCATAGAAATCCAGACACAGAAGACGCTGTAGGCAATAGGGAAGGATTTGGCAATACTGAGGTGGCTTTTTGTAATAATCAAATCCGCGATAAACCCTAGAATTATGCTTCCCAGCAGGGTCCAGAAGTAGTGTCCGGTGAGCATGAATGCTAGTCCGTTAATACCACCGACGAGGGTGAAAGCACCCATTTTGGGCGTGCGGGCGGCATAAAGCGCTAGCACGATTCCGTTTGCGATTGCCGCGATGAACCATCCAATAAACATGAATTGTGGTCCTGCGAATCCAATCATTCCGCTTACAAAGGTGATTACAAAGTAAAGTGCAGCAAAGATGCCAGCGTTGATGAGATCTCTGGTGTTTAAACGTGCCGTCGACCCACTGGATGAGCTTGCACTCCGTGCGGGCGTAGAGGACTGTTGGGTCATAGTAAACCTCGATTTATGAACAGCAGGAAAGGTAAGGCTTACCTAAGTTAGGTAATACTGTTTATAAAACATTTCAAGTTTTGATCTGAAGATTCACCCTTAATGGGGGTGAATGCAGATAAGTAGACATCAAACCAGACCACGACTACCGACTAAGTACCGACAAAATCGGCACCAACGGCAAGACAACCCTGCGATGGGGCGGCAAACTACGCCGCCTCTACATCGGACGCAGATGGGGCGGGGAACCAATCACCATGGTCTGCATCGACAACCACGTCGACGTCAAAATAGCCATCACTGGGGCACAAATCGCCGCCTACACACTCACCGAAGAAAAGATCTACTACAACTAGAAAGACAACGAACTCAACCCCAGTCGGGGCAACTAAAAAATCTCGAGACACCGACCGGAACGATGTCTCGAGACTTCACAGCGTGCCCCAGAGAAGATTCGAACTTCCGACACCGGCTTTAGGAGAGCCGTGCTCTATCCCCTGAGCTACTGGGGCGGGGGTGCGTTGCGCACCTAGGTAAGACTAGCAGCCCCGCGTGGGGCGGCGTTAAATGCGTCGCCTTTCGTTTATTCGCCGGCCAGCTCCGCGTACTTGGCGCGGACCTCGCTGGCGGAAGGGTTGGTGGCGTGGGTGCCGTCGGAGTAGAGGACGGTGGGCACGATGCGGTTGCCGTCGTTGACGGACTCGATCCAGGCGTTGATGTCGGCGGTGTCGGGGGAATCCGCTTCGACGTTGACGAGCTCGTATGGGGTTTCGGTGCGGTCCAGGTTTTTGATCAGCTTGGCACAGAACGGGCACCAATCGGCGAAGAAGATGGTGACGTGCTCAGTGGTTTCGGGAGTGGCAACGTTGGTGCTCATTAAGCAGCAGCCTTTCTGTCGTAGGTGAGGAAACGGTATTTCATCGGCAGCTCGCTGGGCGGCTGGCCGGGAATGGCGAGGTGGCCTGATTCGGAGGTCAGCCAGTCACTATCGGCAGATAGGCTGAATTCCTCCGGAACGCTCGGGGCCAGGACGGCATCTGCGCCGTAGGCATCGCCGACTTGTACACCCATGAGGGTGAGCTCGATTGTATCCACGCGGTCGAGGGCGGAGCTATAGAGCTGGCCGCCGCCGATGATCCAGGCGTCGTCAAGCGTGGCGTGAAGTGCGGCGTCGAGGTTGTCCACCACGGTGGCGCCCGCAGACCACTCGCCGGGCTCGCGGCGGGACAGCACGATGTTGTCCCTGCCCGGAAGTGGGCGGAACTTGGGGGTGAGGGATTCCCACGTCTTACGGCCCATGATGACGGGCGCGCCCATGGTCACTTCCTTGAAATGCTTGAGGTCCTCCGGCACGTGCCAGGGCATGACCACGCCGTCACCAATGACCCCGTCGAGGGACTGGGCCCAGATTGCGCCCAGCATTAAACGGACACCTGCGCCTTGATGGTGGGGTGGGGGTCGTAGCCGATGACCTCAAAATCATCGAAGTCATAGTCAAAGAGGCTCTCAGCCTTGTGGAGTTTGAGCTGTGGGTACTCGCGGGGCTGACGGGAGAGCTGTTCCTTAACCTGCTCGATGTGGTCGTTGTAGATGTGGCAATCTCCGCCGGTCCAGATGAGCTCGCCTACCTCTAAACCTGCTTGCTGCGCAAACATGTGAGTCAGCGCCGCGTAGGAGGCCAAGTTGAAGGGAACGCCGAGGAACATGTCCGCCGAGCGCTGGTAAACCTGCATGGACAACTTGCCGTCGGCGACATAAAGCTGGAAAAGCAAGTGGCAGGGCATGAGCGCCATCTTGTCCAACTCAGAGACGTTCCACGCGGAGACCAAGTTGCGGCGGGAATCCGGGTTGTTCTTGAGCGTGTCCAGCGCGACCTGAATCTGGTCGATGTGCTGGCCATCCGGTGTGGGCCACGAGCGCCATTGCACGCCGTAGACGGGGCCTAGCTCACCGTCCTCATCGGCCCACTCGTTCCAGATGCGAACCTTGTTCTCCTGCAGCCACTTCACGTTGGAGTCACCGCGCAGGAACCACAGCAGCTCACCAATCACGCCGTGGAAGTAGACCTTCTTGGTGGTCAGCAGGGGAAAAGACTCCGCCAGGTTATAGCGAAGCTGGGCACCGAACAGGGAGAGGGTGCCGGTGCCAGTGCGGTCGCCTTTGGGAGCGCCTTCTTCCAGGACGCGGCGCAGGAGGTCCTCGTACGGAGTCTCAATCATGGTCGCCATGATAGCGCTCTTGCGCCCGTGCCACGCGCGTGGGGTTAGTACCCGCCGTTGGCCTCCGCGTAGGCGGCGGCGTGTTCCAGAATCTCCTCTGCCAGCTCCGGGCGGCAGATCAAAAGATCCGGGATGAAGGTGTCCTCATTGTTGAATTTGATCGGGGAGCCATCCAGGCGCGAGCAGTGCAGGCCCGCGGCCAAAGCCACGCCCACCGGGGCGGCCTGGTCCCACTCGTACTGGCCGCCGGCATGGATGTAGCCGTCATAGTCACCCAAGAGCACGTGGATGGCCTTCGCACCCGCGGAGCCCACGCCGACGGTCTCAAAGCTCATCTTCTCCGCGATGTAATCCGCCACCTTCGGCGGACGGTTGCGGGAGACCACGAACTTCTTTGACAGCGGGCCCGTTACCGCGCGCACATCGGAGGACTTAAAAGTCACGCCCATGTCCGGCATGCCGACGGCCGCGTGGATGGGGGTGCCGTTTTCTACCAGCGCGATGTGGACGGCCCAGTCCTGGCGGCCGGTAGCGAACTCCTTCGTGCCGTCGAGCGGGTCAATGATCCACACGCGGTCCTTCTTCAAACGGCTCAAGTCATCGGCAGCCTCTTCCGACAGGACGCCGTCCTTGGGACGGTGCTGCTCAAGGACGCGGGAGATCCACTCCTGAGCGGCCTCATCGCCGGCATCACCCAGCGCCAAGCCGCGCAGCAGGCCACCGTTGCGCACGCCTTTGAGGATTTCGCCGCAGCCATCGGCGAGGGAGTTGGTTAGACGGGAATCAGAAATCTCAACGGTCATAGTGACCAGATTAGCGCGCGCGATACAGTAGGGCATGTCTAAAAACGTTCTGGCGAAGTTCCGCCCACAGGTGGCCGGGTGGTTCCAGGACGTTTTCGCCGCCCCCACCCCCGTCCAAGAGCAGGCATGGGAGGCGATTTCTGGTGGTGCGAATGCGCTGGTTGTAGCGCCAACCGGCTCTGGTAAGACGCTCGCGGCATTTCTGTGGGCGCTGAATTCTTTGGTGGAGCGCGAGGGTCAGACCGCGCTGCCACTGAGTAATGAACCCTCCCGCGAGGGCGCTCATGATGGCGTGAGAGTGCTGTATATCTCACCGCTCAAGGCTTTGGGCGTGGACGTTGAGAATAATCTGCGCGCCCCGCTCAACGGCATTGCCCGCACCGCCGAGCGGCTGGGCCTGGAGGTGCCGGATATTACCGTCGGCGTGCGCTCAGGGGATACCCCGCAGGCAGAGCGCGCCCGCCAGGTACGCAAGCCGCCAGACATCCTTATCACCACGCCGGAATCGGCCTACTTGATGCTCACCTCCAAGGCGGCGGGGATTCTGAAGACCGTGGATACCGTCATCATCGATGAGATCCACGCCCTAGCCGGCACCAAGCGCGGCGTGCACCTAGCGCTGACTTTGGAGCGCCTCGGGCTTATCGCCGGGGAGTTCCAGCGCATCGGACTGTCGGCTACGGTGCGGCCGCTGAGTGCTGTTGCCAACTTCTTGGGCGGCGACCGTCCCGTGGATATCATCGCCCCGCCCGCGAAGAAGCGCTGGCAGCTCGACGTCCACGTGCCGGTCGAGGACATGTCGGACCTGCCCACCCCGGAGCAGGGATCCCCCATCGGGGAGGCGACTGTCGACGACCCCCTGGGCATCACCCAAGGCCCCCAAGACGCCCTGCGCGTGCAGGCGCAGCGTGGGGAAACGGACACACACGGCGGGGTAGGAGACTCCGCCCTGCCCACGGCGAAGTCCATCTGGCCCTTCATCGAAGAAGAGCTCTACGCCGAAATTATGGAGCAGCGCTCCACGCTCGTCTTTGTTAATTCCCGTCGCACCGCCGAGCGGCTTACTAGCCGGTTCAACGAGCTTTATGCCCAGGAGCACGATCCGGAATCCTTGAGCCCAGCGACCCGGCGCGACCCAGCCCAGCTGATGAAACAGGTGGACGTTGCCGGGAAGGCACCTGCCGTTATTGCCCGCGCGCACCACGGTTCGGTGTCCAAGGATGAGCGCGCGCTGACGGAGACGATGCTCAAGGAAGGCACGCTCAAAGCCGTGGTGGCCACGAGCTCCCTGGAGCTGGGCATCGACATGGGCGCGGTGGAGCTGGTGGTGCAGGTGGAATCCCCACCCTCGGTGGCTTCTGGTCTGCAGCGCGTGGGCCGCGCCGGGCACTCCGTCGGCGCGGTCTCCCATGGCTCCTTCTATCCCAAGCACCGCGCGGACCTCGTGCAATCAGCACTCACCGTCGCCCGCATGGAGGAGGGCCTCATTGAGGAGATGCACGCCCCGCGCAACCCGTTGGATGTCTTGGCACAGCAGACGGTAGCGGCGGTGGTGGCGTCGGCAAGCGCGGGCACGAGCGAGGGACTCGAGGCCGACAGTTGGTACGACACCGTGCGCCGTGCCTGGCCCTATAAGGATTTGGCGCGCGAGGTTTTTGACTCCGTTCTGGACCTGATCAGCGGCGTGTACCCGTCGACGGATTTTGCAGAGCTCAAACCCCGTGTGGTCTATGACCGCGTGACAGGCATCCTCACCCCGCGCCCCGGCGCGCAGCGCGTGGCGGTGACCAACGGCGGCACCATCCCGGACCGCGGCATGTTCGGCGTCTTCCTGGTGGGTACTGGTGAGGCCGGTTCCGCGCCGCGCCGCGTGGGTGAGCTCGATGAGGAAATGGTCTATGAAACCCGGGTGGGAGATATTTTCACCCTCGGTGCGACAAGCTGGCGCGTGGAGGAGATTACGCGTGACCAAGTGCTGGTGACACCCGCGCCGGGGCATACGGGGCGTTTGCCCTTCTGGAACGGTGACCAAGCTGGGCGGCCCTATGAGTTAGGCAAGGCGCTGGGCGCATTCCGGCGTGAGGCGCACGCGGATGCGTCTATCGTGCGCGGCGCCGATGAGAACGCGCGGCGTAATATCTCCGCCTACCTGCAGGAACAGAACGAGGCCACCGGGCTCATCCCGGATGAGAAAACGTTGCTACTGGAGCGCTTCACGGACGAGTTGGGGGATTGGCGCGTGCTGTTGCACACCCCGTTTGGCCGGCCGGTGAATGCGGCGTGGGCGCTGGCGGTGGGGCAGCGCGTGGCGGAGCGCACCGGGATGGATGCCCAGGCCGTGGCAGGCGATGACGGCATTGTGCTGCGCCTGCCGCAGGGGGAGGCGGATCCGGATGCCGCGCTGTTCCTGTTTGATGCTGATGAGATCGCGGACATCGTCACCGAGCAGGTGGGAAATTCCGCGCTCTTTGCTTCTCGTTTCCGGGAGTGCGCGGCGCGAGCGCTGCTTCTGCCGCGGCGCAACCCGGGCAAGCGCGCGCCCTTGTGGCAGCAGCGCCAGCGCGCGGAGCAGCTTCTCGACGTCGCCCGCAACTACCCATCCTTCCCCATCATCCTGGAGACCGTGCGCGAATGCGTGCAGGATGTCTATGACCTGCCAGCACTCACGGAGGTCATGCGGGAGCTGGCGCACCGCCGCGTGCGCATCGCGGAGGTCACCACGGAGCAGCCTTCGCCTTTCGCGTCTTCGCTGTTGTTCAACTACACCGGCGCGTTCATGTACGAGGGGGACTCGCCCCTGGCGGAAAAGCGCGCGGCGGCCTTGGCATTGGACCCGGCGCTGTTGGCGAAGCTGTTGGGCACGGTGGAGCTGCGCGAGCTTCTCGACGGCTCCATCATCGCCGATGTCCACGCCCAGCTGCAGCGCACCACTCCGGAACGTCAGGCGCGCACCACTGAGGAGGTCGCGGACCTGCTGCGCGTGCTCGGCCCCATCCCGGTCGAGGAATTCGGTGCGCATGCCACGGTGCCACTCAGCACACTCGATGCGCTCGGTGCACGCATTATGCGGGTGCGCATCAACGGCCGCGAGCATGTGGCCCAAGCGCTCGATGCGCCGCTGCTTCGCGACGGCCTCGGCATCCCCGTCCCGCCCGGCATCCCCGCCCAGCAGGCCACGATTACCGATGCCGTCGATCAGCTGGTTAGCCGCTGGGCGCGCACGCGCGGGCCATTTGTGGCGCGCGATGTGCAGGAGGCCTTTGGCCTGTCGGCCGCGGTGGCGCACTCGACGCTGAATGGGCTGGATTCCATCCTGGCGGGGCACTACCGGCAAGGCGTGGAGGAGCAGGAGTATTGCGCGGCGGAGGTGCTTAAGGTCATCCGCTCGCGCTCGCTGGCGGCTGCCCGAGCTGCCACGCAGCCTGTTTCTCCCGCGGCCTTCGGGCGTTTCCTGCCGGATTGGCTGCAGGTGGCGGCGGTGGGCCGGCGCCCGGTGCTGCGTGGGGTGGACGGCGTCTTCGCCGTCATCGAGCAGCTGGCCGGCGTGCGCCTGCCGGCCTCGGCCTGGGAGAGCCTCATCTTGCCTGCGCGTGTAGGGGATTATTCGCCGACGATGCTCGATGAGCTCACCGCCAGCGGCGAGGTCCTCATCGTGGGCGCGGGCAAGGCCGGCTCCAACGACCCGTGGATCATGCTGCTGCCGGTGGATTATGCCGCACAGCTCGCCCCGCAGGTCTCTGCGGAGGAGGCGGGCGTGTCCCTGCTGCAGACCCAGCTGCTGGAGGCCCTGCAGGGCGGCGGCAGCTACCTCATCTCCGATATTCAACCGCAGCTCAGCGGCACACCCCAGGAGGTCCGGGAGGCGCTCTGGGGCTTGGTGGAAGCAGGTCTGGTCAGCCCCGATTCCTTCGCTCCTATCCGGGCCCACCTGGCCGCAGGCGGTCCTGCCGGGCGTGCGGCGCATCGCGCGCGGCGCAGACCTTCCCGCTCGCGTCTGCGTATGGGGCGCACGTCCTTTGCACAAGCACACAATGTCTCCAGTGCGCCGACCGCGTCCGACGTGGTGGGGCGGTGGTCGCTGTCCGTACCCGCCGCCACGGATGCGACGTCGCGCTCCATTGCCCACGGCGAGGCCTGGCTGGACCGCTACGGCGTGCTTACCCGTGGCTCTGTGGTGGCCGAAGACGTGCTCGGCGGCTTCGCCTTGGCTTATAAGGTGCTCTCCGGTTTTGAGGAATCCGGCAAGGCCATGCGCGGCTACGTCATCGAGGGCTTGGGCGCTGCGCAGTTCTCCACGCCCGCGGTCATCGACCGCCTGCGCGGTGTGGATGATTCCCCGGACGTTACAGGCTGGCCCTCCGGAACCCGCGAGCCGCAGACGTATGTTCTTGCCGCGACGGACCCGGCCAACCCTTATGGCGCAGCGCTGTCTTGGCCGCCGACTGATGCTGGTGACTCTGGTGCCCGCCCCACCCGCGCCGCGGGTGCCTTGGTGGTGCTCATGGATGGCGTGCCGGTGGCGCACCTGACCCGGGGTGGGAAGACGCTGACGACGTTCTTTAACGTTCTTCCCGAGGGCATCGAGCGCACTGAGGTACTAGCCGCAGTCCTTGCTGGCCTCAACGAGTTGGTGGCCGCCGGGCGCTTGAGCAAGGTGGTTATTGAGAAGGCGAATGGGCGGCCCATTTTCGATTCAAAGCTCGGCGGCGAGCTGCGCGCACTGGGGGCGGCACTGACCCCGAAGGGCGTGCGGATTACCGGATCTGCCCACACCGCCTCTTCCGGCCGTGCAGGACAGCACGGCCAATCTGGAGAAGCCACGCGCTCCGCCGAGTCTTACCGTCCCGCACGTCGCGGTGGGCGTCGCGCCGTCGAGGCGATGGAGGAGCTCTCCTTCGATGATCTGGACAGCGAAGCTTCTGAGGCCTTGGGGGACCCCGGTGCGCCCGATACACCGGGGAGCCCAGGAGGTTTTCGCCCCCGCCGGCGGCGGCGCTGAATTTTATTTAGCAGCGTTTGGGCATGGGCTTTTCCTAGGTCTACCCTCAGATGTTGATAGACCTATAGAAAAGGAGTCTTGTTGCCATGCGGCTAAAGCGCCAACTGCCTAACGTGTCCGAGCTGAAGAACCTCATGAGGTTTGAAGCGCCCAACCTCGACCGCCGGGCTGCCCGCTTGGCGGAGGCCGCTGATGTGTGGGATCTGCGCAAGATAGCCAAGCGCCGCACACCCAAGGCCGCCTTCGACTACGTTGACGGCGCAGCCCGCGACGAGGTCAGCTACCAAGAATCCCGCGATTTCTTCCGCGACGTGCGCTTGCTCCCTAACGTTCTCAACGGCGCACACGACATTTCCTTAAACACCGAGATCGCTGGCGAGCCCGCGGCCCTGCCCTTCGGCATCGCGCCGACCGGCTTTACCCGCTTCATGCACGCCGAAGGTGAGGACGCCGGTTCCCAAGCCGCCCGCGACGCAGGCATCCCGTTTACGCTCTCCACGATGGGCACGCGCTCGGTGGAGGAGGTCGCGGCCTCGCAAGGCACTAGCGGGCGCCGCTGGTTCCAGCTCTACCTGTGGAAGGACCACTCCGCCTGCCAGGAGCTCATCGAACGTGCTGCCGCCAACGGCTATGACACCCTGGTGGTCACCGTGGACACGCCCGTGGCCGGCCAGCGTCTGCGCGATACCCGCAACGGCATGCGCATCCCGCCGCGCCTGACCGCCGGAACCGTCTTCGACGCCGCGTGGCGCCCGGAGTGGTGGTTCAACTTCCTCACCACGGACCCGGTTACTTTTGCCTCCCTGACCTCGACCACCGGCACCCTGGGCGAGCTGGTCAACACCATGTTCGACCCAGGCCTTAACTTCGAGGACCTGGCGTGGATCCGCGAGTCCTGGCAGGGCAAGCTCTTTGTCAAGGGAATCGTCAACCCCGAGGACGCCCGCAAGGTCATCGACCTCGGCGCCGACGGCATCGTGGTGTCCTCCCACGGCGGGCGCCAGCTCGACCGCGTGGTCAACACCCTGCAAGCCTTGGAGGCCGTGCGCACCGAGGTGGGCCCGGACGTGGAGATCATCTACGACTCCGGCGTCATGTCCGGCGTCGATATCGCCATTGCGCTGGCGCTCGGGGCGGACTTCGTCCTCATCGGCCGCGCCTACCTTTACGGGCTGATGGCCGGCGGCAAGGAAGGCGTCGACCGCGTCATTGAGCTGCTGGCGGAGGAGTTTAAGAACACCCTGCAGCTGCTCGGTGTGAAGAGGATCGAAGACCTAGGCCGGCAGCACGTGGTTACCCCGTGGGAGCCGGGCGCGCTGGCATTCGGTGCGGGAAAGGATGCGCCGGTAGAGTAGGCACCCGTTCGGTGAGGAGGTTCTACTGTGCCAGAGGGCGATTCTGTACTGCAGTTGTCGAACCGGCTGCAGTTTATGGAAGGCCGGCGCGTGACCTCCTCCTCCCTGCGCGTGCCGCGCTATGCCACCGTGCGTTTCGACGGGCTGGTGTGCGAGGAAGTCTGGCCCTATGGCAAGCACCTCTTTATGGACTTCGGCGGCGAGCTGATCCTGCATACGCACCTCAAGATGGAGGGCACGTGGGCCATCCACTACGCCGGTGACCGCTGGCGCAAGCCCGGCCACAGCGCGCGCGTAGTGCTACAGATGGAGAACGCCCCGCGTGATATCGAGCTGGTAGGGCACTGGCTGGGGCACGTGGGAGTGTTTCCCACGCGCGAATTTGAGCAGCGCATGGCGCACCTTGGCCCCGACATCCTCGCGCCAGAATGGGAAGAAGGAGGCTTCGAGGAGGCCGTGCGCCGCATCGAGACCCGCCCGGAGCGCAGCATCGGTGCGGCCCTCTTGGACCAGCGCAACGTGGCGGGCTTGGGCAACGAGTACCGCGCCGAAATCTGTTTCTTGGCCGGCGTTCATCCAGCGACGCCGGTAGCGCTTGTCGACGTCCCCCAGATCCTCACCCTCTCCCGCCGCCTCATCTGGGCCAACCGCGATTCCCCGGTGCGCGTGACCACCGGTGTGAAGCGAGCAGGGGAGACCACGTATGTCTTCGGGCGCAACCGACGGCGCTGTCGGCGCTGCGGCACGCTGATTGAGAAATCCACGCTGGGTGGCGTGGACGCCGGCGGCGACGAAGGAGAGCTGGAGCGTGTGATCTGGTGGTGCCCACACTGCCAGCCGCGCCGCTAGGCTGGGATGTATGAAGATCATTTTTAACATCATCTGGTTGGCAACTGGTGGCCTTGTCCTCGCCCTAGGCTACTTCCTTCTTGGCATCCTGGCGTGCATCCCCATCGTGACCATCCCCGCAGGCGTGGCCTCGATGCGCATGGCCAACTTCGCGCTGTGGCCCTTTGGGCGCTCCGTGGTGCAGCCGGTCAAGGGCACTGGCGGCATGTCGGCCTTCTCGAACGTCGTGTGGTTCTTGGTAGCCGGCTTGTGGCTCGCCATTGGCCACGTCACCACCGCGGCAGCCCAGGCGGTGACCATCGTGGGTCTTCCGGTTGCCTGGGCCAACCTAAAGATGATCCCGGTGACATGCTTCCCGTTCGGCCGCAAGATTGTCGACTCAGATGAGATCCCCTTCGGCTGGGAGTCGATGATCAAGCTTTAACGATTCTCTCTCCGGTTGCGGGGGTGGTCAGGGTGCTTTAGTGTTCTGGGTCATGGGGGATTTAGAGACCTATTTCTCCTACCGCAACTCGGGGATTTCTTTGGTGGAGCTGGCGGTAGGAGGCGAGAAACGTTTACGCGCACTCGGCGCTTCGCCTGCTGACGCCGCCGAACTGGCACGCCTGAACCACATTTACTTCGGCGCCACGAAATTCACGGGTAAGCAACGACAAGCTCGAGCCCGAGCTGCCGAACAACGCCATGATCTGGCCACACTCAGCCTCATCGAGTCCTATACCAAGAAACTGAAGAATCAGCTGCATGCCTGGAACCTAAGGGTCAAGCTTGCCGGTACCCCAGCACACAACATCCCAGCCGTGGCGGCCAAGCGCTTAAAAGAGCTCAAGCCCAAACGCGTGCCCACACCTGGTGTGCGCATGACCTATCGCGCTGACGGTCCACACTCGCTGACCATTACCGATGACCCCATGACCGTGACCGAGATGCGCGGCGTGCTGGAATCCATCAACCAGGACAACCTGCTGGAAGCAGCCAATCACGTCTTCTTCACCAAGTCCCACGGCGGAACCAAACCAGCCGTATTCACCAGCGTGGTGGTGACCTTGGACAAGCTCGACAAGATTGTTAGCGGCGACGGCGATGACATCGTGCTCGAACTAACCAATGGTGGCCGAATGACCGGCACGGAGTTTTTGAACTACAAGTTTGCCGAGATCGGCTACGTCACCCTCATCCACCCCACCATCGGGCCGGTGTGGCTGCACCGCATGAAACGCCTAGCCGGGTTTGAGCAGCGCATGATGGCCAGCGCCGAGCATCCGACCTGTGCCAGGAAGGGGTGCAATAAGCCTGCTGATTATGCCCAGGTGCATCACCTTGTGCCGTGGAAGGCAGGAGGCACCACCGACCCGCCGAATCTGACGATGCTGTGCGCTTATCACAACGGCGTCAACGATGATGACCCAGAGAAACCCACCGGTGCCGGCTACGTCTTCCGACTACGCGGCGATGTGGACTACATCCCACCCTGGGGTGAACCAATCACCGCCCAGGCGGCGTATCAAGCCGCGCAACACGGACTTGGACCGCCCGACAGCTAAACCGCCACGCAACACAAAAGACACCCGGATGCCCGCAGGAAGGTAAAACACCACGCGGACGCCCACAGGGCCTCCGCGGCGTTGGCGATCCCGCATGTCGATTGCGCGTTAAAAACGCGTGAACCCCCGACCGTTCGGCCGGGGGAGACGTCGCCAAGCAGTGCTTAGCGGTGGCTGCGGTACCAGCCGATGAGAGCATCGGTGGAGCCGTCGCCGGATGCGGCTTCCTCCTTGCCGGAGACAGCCGGTGCCAGGTCATTGGCCTGCTGCTTGCCAAGCTCCACGCCCCACTGGTCGAAGGAGTTGATGTCCCAGATGATGCCCTGGGTGAACACGATGTGCTCGTAGAGCGCGATGAGCGCGCCAAGGGTCTGCGGGGTGAGCTCCTCCGCCAGAATCGTGGTGGTGGGACGGTTGCCCGGCATCACCTTGTGCGGAACGAGGGCTTCGTCCACGCCCTCAGCAGCGATTTCCTCAGCGGTCTTGCCAAAGGCCAGAACCTTGGTCTGCGCGAAGAAGTTACCCATGAGCAGGTCATGCATCGAGCCGGTGCCGTCGGCAGTGGGGAAGTCCTCCTTCGGGCGGGCAAAGCCGATGAAGTCCGCCGGGATGAGCTTGGTGCCCTGGTGCATGAGCTGGAAGAAAGCGTGCTGGCCGTTGGTGCCCGGCTCACCCCAGTAGATTTCACCGGTCCCGGCGCTGACTGCGGTGCCATCACGGCGCACGGACTTGCCGTTGGATTCCATGGTGAGCTGCTGCAGGTAGGCAGGGAAGCGGCCGAGGTCCTCGGAGTAAGGCAGCACCGCGTGGGTCTGCGCACCGAAGAAGTTGGAGTACCACACGCCGAGCAGGCCCATCAGAGCCGGCACGTTCTGCTCCAGAGGAGCGGTGCGGAAGTGCTTATCCATGGCGTGGAAGCCTTCGAGGAAACGCATGAAGTCCAGGGGGCCGATGGTGCACATCAGGGACAGGCCGATGGCGGAATCGACGGAGTAGCGTCCGCCCACCCAGTTCCAGAACCCGAACATGTTCTGGGTGTCGATGCCGAACTCCGCGACCTTCTCCGCGTTGGTGGAGACTGCAACGAAGTGCTTGGCGACGGCCGACTCGTCACCATCAAACTGCTCAATGAGCCAGCGGCGCGCGGCGTGAGCGTTGGCTAGGGTTTCCTGGGTGGTGAAGGTCTTGGACGCGACGATGAAGAGGGTGGAGCCTGCGTCGAGCCCGTCGAGAGTTGCGGCGAGATCTGCCGGGTCGACGTTGGAGACGAACTCCGCGCTAATGCCCGCTACCTCGTAGGAGCGCAGGGCCTTCGCGGCCATGGCCGGGCCCAAGTCGGAGCCGCCGATGCCGATGTTGACCACCTTCTTGATGGTGTGGCCCGTATGTCCCAGCCACGTGCCGGAGCGCAGCGCGGTGGCGAAGTCGCGCATGCGGCCTAAAGTTTCGTGGACGTCGGCAGCGACGTCCTGGCCGTCCACGCTCAAATCTTTTTCAACAGGCAGGCGCAGCGCGGTGTGCAGCACGGCGCGGTCCTCAGTGTTGTTGAGATGCTCGCCGGCGAACATGGCATCGCGGCGTCCCTCGACGTCGGCGGCGCGGGCGAGGTCCACCAGTGCGTTGAGGACTTCCTCATCGATGAGATTCTTTGACAGATCCACGTGCAGGCCCGCAGCATCGAAAGAAAAATCTGCGGCGCGGGAAGTGGAGTTGGCAAAAAGCTCACGCAGGTTGAGGTCCTTTTTGCTCTCAAAAAGCGAGGTGAGCGCGGCCCACTGCGGCTGAGCGGTGATGTCCATTGCAAAAGCCTTTCTGGCAGGTAGCAGACATGAAACTTACTGTGTCCACCGTAGTCCAGAAATCCCTTCGCTGCCGAAGCAGAAGGCTGCACTGCGATGAACTAGGCGTAGAGCTTTAAATCGAATTGCTTCATCGTGTTTCCGATCTCCATGGCGCCCACTTCGACGTCAGAGGGATCCTGGTCGTTGCCGAAGGACAGCACACCAACGGCCCAGAGCTTGCCGTCGATGGAAGCATAGACTGGTCCGCCACTATCTCCCGGGGCGCTGTCATTGCCGAAAGTAAACAGCCCTTGATCCTCGTGGCGGTCGATGAAGTTGCCACAGGAGACTCCTCGCGTGGAGCCGGCGCGGCAAATTGTGGGCTTCGTCAAAGCAACGTCCTCAAGGGGCATCCATCCCGCCAAAGGCGCGTTCAGAGCAGGTGACGTCGAGACTTGGGCGGCTGGGTTGGAGACCTCGATGAGCGCGATGTCGGCTGAGTTAATCCTGTCCGTATTGGTATTGCGGGCCTCTAACACCATCTCGCCGATCTTCACGTTGTCTCCAGCGCGATCCTTGTAGAAAAAGGTGTCGCCTTGATCCCCGCAGTGGCCGGCGGTGAGGATAAAGAGGCGCTCGCCGTCGCCAACGAAATGACCAGCGGAGCATCGTCCGCTGCTGTCTGCGTTGTAAATTGCGACCCCCGGAGTGAGAACACCAGCCGTCATGAAGTATTCAGCTGCCTCCGGTTGGGCCAGATCCACGCGGGGATCGGGGCGTTCCGCCTGGGGGATTTCAGTGGTGTTATCCCAGAGAGAATCGCTGTCGAGGACTTCTTCCGAACCCCTATTTGTTCCGGAGTCCTGTGCGCGGCCGGAATCACCGATGGCAGGAAGGTTCAGGGTTGTGGTGGTGATGGTAGCGACGTGGGAGGAAGAACCGCTGCAGGCGGTCAGCGCGAAGGCGGAAGTAGCTGCGGCGAGAGTTGCAGCGAGACGAGAGAAAAAGCGCATGAGGAGAGAGTAGCTCACGACCTAGCGTGAGGCGCGTGCGTTGGGGATTATTCCGCGGGCCGCTCAGCTAGCCAAGCTTGCCGCGTCCCAATCGCAGCAGGGCAGAGGCAATGGCGGGGCCTTCCTCGCCCAACTCGCTGCGGAATTCGTTGAGGATAGCGATTTCGCGGGTATGCACCAAACGGGTACCACCTGAGCTCATGCGCGTCTTACCAATGGTGCGGGAAATATCGGTGCGGCGCTTGATGGCGTCGAGAATAACGCGGTCGAGGCGGTTGATTTCTTCGCGGTAGCGCTGAATCTCGGCATCGCTCAGTGGATCATCGGTGCCCGAGGGCATACGAATATCGAGGCCGTTGTCCACGACGTTGGGGTCTTGGTGTTCGGGGCCCAAGCCCGAGTCAGGGGGGCCAGATTGTGAAGCGCTCATGTCTTCAGATTGTGCCACCACGTTCGAGCAAAGGGGAATTATGAGTCGTGACGTTGGTCTTCGCCGGTAGGAAGTGGTGTGGGAAGGCAATGTCCGGTGGTGCTAGTAGGTTGGAGAGCATTATGAATAACAATTCTCCGTTTAGGCCCCGTTCTTCTTCCGCTCCTTCCACCGACGCCTCCGCCGGTGGTTTTTCCCCCGTGCCCGGACCCAACGCGGATACCCCTTCCGGTCAGGCTTCTGATCCGTTGCTGGAAGGATTAAACCCCCAACAAGAAGAGGCCGTGACGCATTCGGGCTCACCGTTGCTCATCGTGGCCGGCGCGGGTTCGGGCAAGACCGCCGTGTTGACCCGCCGCATTGCATATCTCATGCGCGAGCGCGGGGTCGCCCCGTGGCAGATCCTTGCCATCACCTTTACTAATAAGGCAGCCGCGGAGATGAAGGAGCGCGTGGGCCAGCTTGTCGGGCCTGTGGCAGAACGAATGTGGGTGTCCACTTTTCACTCCATTTGTGTGCGTATCTTGCGTAATAACGCCCAACTGGTGCCTGGGTTGAATACCAATTTCACCATCTATGACGGCGATGATGCGCGTCGGCTGCTCACCATGATCGCCAAGGACATGCAGCTGGATCTCAAGAAGTACTCGGCACGTGTTCTGGCGAATCAGATTTCCAACCGCAAGAATGAGCTTATCTCTCCAGAGCAGGCGCGCGCGGAGGCAGAGAGGACGAAGAATCCTTTCGAGCTCACTGTGGCGAGCGTGTACGAGGAATATCAGCGCCGCCTGCGTGCCGCGAACGCGGTGGACTTCGATGACCTCATCGGGGAAGTGGTGCGCATCTTTAACCAGCACCCGCAGGTAGTGGAGTTTTATCGCCGCCGCTTTAAGCATGTGCTTATCGACGAATACCAGGACACCAACCACGCGCAGTACGCGCTTGTCTCGGCCTTGGTGGGCCGGGGCGAGCTGCCGCCGGATGCCCCGGAACTATGCGTGGTGGGTGATTCTGATCAGTCAATTTATGCCTTCCGTGGAGCCACCATCAGGAATATTCAGGAGTTCGAGCGGGACTACCCGCAGGCGCACACGATTCTGCTTGAGCAAAACTACCGTTCGACGCAGACCATCCTGAACGCGGCGAATGCGGTCATTGCGAAGAATGAGGGTCGCCGCGAGAAGAACCTGTGGACCGCCCACGGTCAGGGTGAGCAAATTGTCGGCTACGTGGCGGATAATGAGCACGACGAGGCGCGGTATATCGCCTCGGAAATTGATTCCTTGGCGGATAAAGGCACGGCCTATTCGGATATTGCGGTGATGTACCGCACCAACAATGCCTCCCGCGCGTTGGAGGATATTTTCGTGCGCTCGGGCATCCCGTACAAGGTGGTCGGTGGCACGCGTTTCTACGAACGCCGCGAGATCCGGGACCTGGTGGCCTACCTGCGCATCATGGATAATCCGGATGACACGGTGAGCTTGCGCCGCATTATCAACGTGCCGAAGCGCGCTATTGGTGACAAGGCACAGGCACAGATTGCTCTGCACGCGGAGAACCTTGGTGTTAGCTTTGGGGCTGCTCTCCGCGATGCGGCAGCGGGCAAGGTTGCCGGGCTTGGCACACGGGCAGTGAATGCCGTAAGCAAATTCAACGAGATGATGGAGGGCGTGCGCGCGCAGATTCCGGGCATGGTCAACGAAGTGACGGGTCAACCGGATTTGGGGGAGTTGCTCAACGCGCTTCTTGACGCCACCGGCTACCGCGCGGAGCTTGAAAACTCTAATGACCCGCAAGACGGGGCACGCCTCGACAACCTCAACGAGTTGGTGTCGGTGGCGCGCGAGTTCAGCTCTGAGGCGGCCAATGAGATGGCTTTCTTGGGTGCAGATGCAGAGGAAGCCCCGGAGCTCTCGGAAGGTGAAGCCGCGCCGGGCTCGCTTCAAGCCTTCCTTGAAAAGGTTTCGCTGGTGGCGGATGCTGACCAGATTCCGGATCATGAGTCTGGGGTAGTCACGTTGATGACCCTGCACACCGCGAAGGGCCTAGAGTTCCCCGTTGTCTTCCTCACCGGCTGGGAGGATGGCCAATTCCCGCACATGCGCTCCCTGGGGGACCCGAAGGAGCTCAGTGAGGAGCGCCGCCTTGCTTACGTAGGTATTACGCGCGCTAGGGAACAGCTCTACCTCACGCGCGCTATTCTCCGCTCGTCCTGGGGTAACCCGGTGACGAACCCGGCCAGCCGCTTCCTCGCCGAGGTCCCAGAGGACCTCATCGACTGGCGCCGTGAAGAACCAGACAGCTCGCTGTCCGGCGCGTGGGGCGGAGATGATTCCTATCAATACGGGCGAACCTTCGGCTCAGATAGCGGGTTCTTTGGTTCCCGTGGGGGCGGCTATGGCTCGCGGGGCGCTGCGTCTTCCCCTTCGCAGCGCTCGCGCAAGCCAGCTCCGGCAACATCGATGCCGAAGAATAACCATCTCAATTTAGTTGTGGGGGACCGTGTCAACCACGCGAAGTACGGGCTGGGCACGGTCATCGAAGCCTCCGGTACCGGCGCGCGGGCGACGGTCACCGTGGACTTCGGTTCAGCGGGCAAGGTCCGCCTCATGCTCATCGGCGGTGTGCCGATGGAAAAGCTTTAAAGCTTTAGATGAGGATGCCGCGCTCGCTGAACCAATCCACCGGATCAACGGCCGCGCCGCCGCCCGGGTGCACTTCGAAGTGCAGGTGTGGGCCGGTGGAGTGGCCCTCGTTGCCGATGACGGAGATCTGGTCGCCGGCCGTGACTCGGTCACCGACGTTGACCAAGAGCTGATCGCCGGGCATGTGGCCGTAGACGGTGATGGTGCCGTCGTCGTGCTGGATGCGGATCCAGTTGCCGAAGCCCTGGGCTGCGCCGGAGGAGATGACCTCTCCGTCCATGACTGCGTAGATGGGCGTGCCGACTGGGTTCGCTACATCGATTCCGTTGTGGAAGGACCCCCACCGCGGGCCAAAGCCAGAGGTAAAAGTACCGGAGGTCGGAAAGACCACGGTATTACCGTTGGCATCCTGGCCGCGCATAGGGGTGAGACCGGAGTGATCGCCCTGTGGGGCGAAGGCCTCGGCGAGACCAGGAATGCTGGAGGGATCGAGGACGATATCGAAGCCGTCCTGCGTGGAGTTGATTTCCGGGGTGGAGGCCCCGTTGAGGGCTCCGGCCGTGGAAACGATTAGCCCGGAGAATGCTTTGAAGAGGTCGGCCTTGGAGTCTTCCTTGACTTCGATGTCGCCGGCGTTAGGGCCCTGGGAGGACCCGTCGGAGACATCCACGCTTGCTGCCGGTTCGGCGGCGAACGCTGGGGCCGTCACGGTAGCGGTGGTGACCGCCGCGGCGGCGAGTGCGCTGAGCGTGCGCTTCATAACTTCACGTCCTTAAGTCCTGCTGTGGCTCGCTTCCGCCGGCGTCAGCGGCAGGAAGCTTGTGAGCGATAGGGCACGGCCATACAGCCGTTATGCGCCTTGAAGCCTGCGACACGCCGGCGCGGGTGCGGCCGCGTGCTGAGGCTCTGTGGCAACGAGATACAAACTATCCCGAGCTATCACCCTGCGCAACGTCTAAAAATGCAGGTAAATACAGGGATTGTTCGAAAAACTATCGAACAGCCCAGCGTGTTACATGTGTGAAAGAAGTGAAAATTGTTACAGGGGTAAAGTAGAGGTTTAAAGGATGGGGGTAGGCTATGGGGGTGTGAAAAGAGTGGTTCCCCGGCCGAAGGCTCGGTCGGGGAACGGTGGGCCACGAGGGCTAGGTCAACGAACGCGACTCGCTGCGATCCCGTGCGGTCAGTGGCCCCGTCTTGTCGCTGCGATTCACCGCAGCCGCCAGTGCGGCGGCCAGAAGCGGCACGATAAGCACGGCGAGGAATTGCCACCAATCCGGGGTGAAGTAGTCCTGCGGGCGCAGACCATAAGGTGGCGTCGAGAAAACGAATCCAGAACTATCGGCAAAGAAGTACGTGCCGAGATGACCGGCAATCACGCCGAAAAACATGCTTACGGTGGCCAGCATCCAGGTCTGCCACGCCGCTACCTTGGCCATCAGTGAAGGGTGGGCGCCGATGGATTGCAGCACGGTGCTTTCCTGGCGCATGCTGCTCGCTGCGTTGGCAATGATGAGCGTCAGCACGATGAGGCAGACGATCCCCATTCCGAGGCCTAGGTAGTAGCGGAAACTTTCGGGAGTAGAGACTGCGAAGCTTAGCGAGTATTGCGACTGCGAAGCGCTCGCTGTCAGGTCTCGCAGCTCTTCGCGCTCTGACTCGCTCGGTGGTTCGTCGAACGCGAGGGCTTGGCCCACGTAGAAGGGCTCCATGTTCAGCTTCTCTGCTGCCTGCTGGCTAATCAAGACCACGTCGCGGGCCGCGGTAGGCAGGGCCTCCACAACCGGCAGATCCGCGTCCTGTGTCCCGCTCGGTTCTGGGCTGTCAATGCCGTTATAGGTTTTTACGGTCACCGTGCCGCGCGTGTTATTGCCGACGTGGCTGCTGTGGGGGAGCACGATGCCGCCGGCCTCCAACGTCTGTGCCGCCGCGCGGCGATCTTCCTCCGAGTCGAATTGCCAGAGCTCAAGCTGGGAAGAATCGGTTTGAACCATCCTGCTTTGATAGATCAACGGGTTATAAGGAAATGACGTCATCAACTCGTGCGCACACTCCTGGCGAGCCTCTTCGGAATCATCGGTGCGCCGCCCCTGATTATCCACGAACACAGCCCTCTCAACCGGCTTGCTGAAATCGACCTGCTCGCACAGGTAATCAAATTCGGTGGTGAGCTCGTAAAAAGTGTCTTCCTCCGGAAGGCTGAAAGACGTCGTCCACGAGGGGAAAGCATAGAAGGGATAGGAGCGGGCGGTGGTGGTCTGCTGGATTGCCTCTATCGCCGCGCGTTCTTCTGGCGTAGAAACCTGCGCTGGTTGGTCAAAGGTCGTCTCCTCAATCAGCGCAGAAGTAGGTGGCATGACGAGTTTTTCTTCGGCAGTGGACTTTGCGCTATCCGTCATGATGCCCACGCCAAACAGGGAGGCGACGAAGGCAACTGAGACGAGAGCGATGGACGTCGGCAAGGCGTGCATGCTGCGCCGGGTCAGGCCGCGTCCAGCCAGACGCAACGCGAGGGGGCCGCGATGAGATAGTAAGGAGCATAGGAAGACCAAAGCGGGGGCAGACGCGGCAACCGCGATGACTCCGAAGAGAGCCAGCACCGTGGGGATATACCCGCCCCATGGGCTGAAGCTGAAGAGCACGAGCAGAAGCAAGAATGCCGGGCCGATGGCCATCCACCGACGGAAGCGCAAGAGGCGGTCGGGGGCGGTGCCTTGAATTGCTGTGGACAGGGCGCCACGTTGCGCCAACCACGCGGGAACGATGGAGACAATGACACAGCCTGCCACCGCCACGAGCCATGCGAGGCCAATAGCTAGGAAGGGCGGGCGTGCAGCAAAGTCCGGATAGCGGGCTGTCCACCACACCCACGAGACCGTTAGGCCAACGATTGCACCGATGGTGGCGCCGATTAGTCCCATCAGCAGGCCATAAGCCATCACTGCGAACATGATGTGGCGCGGCAGCGCACCCTGGCTCGACATGAGCGCGTACAGGCGCGTATTGCGTCCGGTAGCCAGCGTGAAGACGGGCGCGAGAAGGAAAAGGATGAGCAATCCGGCGATGGCGTAGAGGCCGAAGAAGAAGAGCACGAAAAGAATGCTGCTCAGGATTCCGCCAAAGGAATCCGACTCAGAATCGGGTCGGTCCGTATCTCGCAGCTCCGGTGCCCAGATTTCCAGCCCGGCCTCATGGGCGCGGTCGGCATCCTCTTTGGTCAGCGTTGTATCACCCACGATGACCCAGGAGGTGTTTATCTGAAAGGACGGGTCGCTGAGAGCGTCATTGAGGGTGGGGGAGGTGACAAAGTCATAGTTTTCGGGAGCAATAGCCGCGACCGTGACTTGGTGGTCGCCGCTCAGAGCACTGGTGCGCACGGTGATGACGTCTCCAACGGAGGCGTCGAGCTTGTGTGCGGTAGAGCGCGATAGAACTGCCTGGTTGGGGCCAAGATTGAACTTATCGACGGCCTCCTGTGCAGGCTCCGGCGGATTCTCTGCGTCGAATTGATCTACCCAGGAGCTGGCTGACTTCCCATTATGGATTAGTGACGTGCTAGAAAAAGCGGTGACCGGGCTGACGCTGAGGCCTCCAGGAAGCACGTCGGCAGCCAGACCTGGCACGTCTTCATAACTAATCTCCGGGTGTTCGGCGCTGATCTGCAGGGTTCGCTCGGGTGAGCTCAAGGCCGCGGAGAGCCGACCAGAGGAATTATCAAAGAGTGCCATTCCAACCACAAGTGCCACTGGCAGCGCGATGAGCATAACAGCGGCCAGCGTGCGCCACGGGTGGCGCCACAGGTCGCGCCTCGTTGGGCGGGTAGCAGCATTAATGCCGGACATACTAACGCACCTCCTCGCCGGTGAGGCGCCCGTCGCGAACCATGACAACACGGTCAGCCCAGCCGGCGAAACGCGGCTCGTGAGTGACCAGTATGCCTGAGGCGCCGGCGTCGATACGTGCGCGCAAAACCTTCATGATCTCCTCACCCGTTGAGGTATCCAAGGCACCGGTAGGCTCATCCGCCAAAAGCACCTTGCGCGGTCCAATGAGCGCGCGGGCAATCGCCACGCGCTGGGCTTGGCCACCGGAGATTTCTTCCGGGAAGCGGTCGATGGTGCCGTCGAGACCGACCTCACTGAGCGCTTCCTCTGCAGCTTCTCGGCATTGCGCAGGCGAGAGCCCGTCCAGCTCAAGAGGGAGGGACACGTTCTCGCCCACGGTGAGGGAAGACACCAGGTTGAAGTGCTGAAACACGAGCCCCAAGTGGCGGCGGCGGGCGATGGCGGCCTTGGCTTTGGAAAGCTGGGATGCATCGGCACCGTCGAGAAGCACGCGTCCCGACGTCGGTGGCTGCAACAGCCCGGCGACGTTGAGCAGCGTGGACTTGCCGGAACCAGAAGGGCCCATGACCGCGACGAGTTCACCCGGTTTCAGCTGCAGGTTGACGGAATCCAGGGCGGTGACCTGGCGGGCGCCACTACCGAAGACGCAGGTGATGTTCTCGAGTTCGAGCGGGAAAGGCATGTGCTGGGACGTGGGGATAGAGTCGGGGGTCATCGCGGGGCCTCCTCGGTGGCGGTTGGGTTGGCTAGGGATTCCACGCGGTCGAGCCAGCGTGAGAGAGATTCCAGGTCGAAGATTTGGCGCTCAACAGCCAAGCGCTGGGCGCTGCGCTCTGCGGGCAGTTCCGAGGCTTGGCGGTTGAGCTCACGCAGCTGGCGGACGGTGGCAAAGCGCTGGGCGTCGAGCACGGCAATGACGTCGACATCGGAGCGTCGCGCTGCAAGCGACACTTTGAGCACGAGTTCATCGCGCTCGATGGCGTCGTTGTGCAGGGTGGACATCCACCACTGTGAGAGCTCTTCGCGGCCAGTTGGGGTTATGGCATAGCTGGTGGCGCGGCGCCCGGTGGGGCCGGTGAGCTCACCGTCGGTGGCGATAAGGCCATCGCGTTCCAAGCGGCTTAAGGTCTGGGCAACTTGACCCATGTTGAGCGGCCAGAGGTTGTCGAAGGTCTCGGCAAAGCGCGTTTTTATGTGGCTAGCTGTGGCGGGTTCTTCACTCAGCAGAGCAAGCACGGAGTGTTTGACGGACATGGTCACCTCCTGCGCGGAGGAAAGAGGGAGAATACGATCGGTACATACCCGGTAAGTTACCGGGTAACGTTTGGGGTGGTCAAGAGTTTTCGGGAAAGGAATCTTTCAGTACCCCCGTCCGCTTGCCCGGTGTGGAGTAGGTGGTGGAGCGTGCTCGAAGGCAAGGGCGGGGTGGTAGAGATGCAAAAAGCGGCACAGAGCAAAAGTGCTCTATGCCGCCTAAAAGTTGTTGGAAGGTTAGGTTGGGTAGGGCCTAAGAAATGTTGACGCCGCGCTCTGCAAGCCACGGAATCGGGTCCACAGCGCCCTCACCGGTGGGGTGAATTTCAAAGTGCAGGTGGGAGCCGGTGGAGAAGCCCAAAGAGCCCATGCCGGCGATCTTCTGGCCGGCGTGGACGCGCTCGCCCACAGCGACGTCGAGGGTCTGCATGTGTCCGTAGACGCTCATGGAGCCGTCATCGTGCTTGATGCGGATCCACTGGCCGTAGCCGGAAGCCGGGCCGGAATCGATGACGGTGCCGTCCATAACGGAGAGGATTGGGGTGCCTACGGCATTGGCAATGTCGATGCCGGAGTGGAAGGAGCCCCAGCGGGGGCCGAAGCCAGAGGTGAAAGTACCTTCTGCCGGGCGAGCAACGGACGGTGCACGGTTGGCTTCGTCAGCAGCTGCGCGCGCATCGGCGGCCTGAATGGCCTTGTCGAGCTGGGTAGCCAGGTCAGCGACCGGCTTGGTCTCAGCTATGGAGAGGATCTGTGGTGCGGCATCCTCAACGGCGGCCTGTGCGCCCTTGAGTGGATCGGTATCTGCCTGCAAGGTGTAGTCGATGGACTGTGCCTTGGTCTCACCAGTGCCAGCGGATTGAATGGTGCCGGCTGCGGCGCCGCCAACACCTGCGGTGGATACGGCGCCTGCGGCGACGGTCATTACCGCCAAGCGCCCCTTCGCGGTCTGCGAGGTGGTGATCTTGCGGTGGCGACCTGCGCTTCGCTGAGTCTTGCTTCGCATGAACTCTACTTCCGTCCTAATTCACTATCGTCCAGCCAGAACAATCGTTACATCTAAACCTGGTTGGTTATCCGATTGTGACCTTCCTGTTACCAACGAGATGTAACAGTAGCGTCTCGGCGAGAGCGGAGCAACCCGGATTGCGGTTTTCTTCTTGATACGTCGAAAGATTTGCTTGTTTTGATGCGGTAGCTGATTCCTGTGAATGAAGTGATTCTCTGGCGGTGCTTTCGATCTCCGGTAGCGCAGTGCGCGTGTGTAGTTCTCATGAGCGGATGGGGCTAGGGATATAGCTGATAAAGAGTATCCGTTCGGGGGTGTGCGCGACCTTTTAAATTAGACCTCGTCGCGCCACACTCGGTGGGGGAGGTGCCCGTGGCAAAGTGGACGCCGATGAATAAGAACACGAGTCCCCAGTCTAGGTCGTCTGCCCGTCCACGCGCGCACGTGCGTGGACGCGGTGATGGTGCTGAGCGCTCTGAGCGCGGGCACCGGCGGGATCGCCGGGATCCTGCGCAGCGTATTAAAGGAATCGAGTCAGACAAGGCACGTGCCCGCCGCGCACAGGCCCCAACGACACTGCGCGGGCGCATCCGCCGCATGCTCATCGTCGTCGGTGTTCCGCACCTCGTTGTTGTCCTCGGCATCCTGGTGGTCGCCATCGCAGCACTTCTCCTCACCAGCTCCCCGTCGGCGTGGCTGAACACCATCGTCGGGGAGGCTTGGATGGTGTTCAACCTTGCGCCTATCCGCGCTGGTGGAATTGATGTGGGCTTCGTTCCAGCCCTACCTGCACTGCTCTTGGCCTGGTTGGTGGGTCGCCGTGTGCGCGCGGCGGTGAAGGATAGGGTGAGCATCAACGACCTGCTTGTCTTGAGCGCCTGCGTGCTGGTGGTGCCACTCGTCCTGACTTTCATTGCGTGGTTGATGTTGTGGGATGCCGGGAAAGTCTATGATGTTTCTCCTCCGGAGCTCTATCGCGTTCTTCCCCGCATGCTTCTGCTTCATGCGGTTGCCCTAATTGGTGGCATGGGGCCTCGCTTGTGGAAGGCCTTGGCCAAGCGCAGCGGCATTCCGCGCGTGTTCGTCGACGCCGCCGGCATCGGCCTGAGCTACCTCGGATACCTGGTTGCGGCTGGGCTCGTCCTCGTGGTGGTTCTGTGGGGATTCGGTTGGTCGCGCCAGGCCGAGATGCTTGCCAGCTATCCGGTGCTCAATGCGCTGGGAACAATCGGCCTGTTTCTAGTAAGCATTGTGTACCTGCCCAACGCCGCGGTGGCAGCCGGCGCAGTGCTGAGCGGCTCGGAGATGCACATTGGTGAGGGAACCAGTGTGAGCCTCTTTAGCGGCCATGTAGTTCCGCTTCCTCCGCTACCTTTGGCCGCCGCGGTTCCGCCTTCCATTAGCCCTTGGTTCGCGGTGTTGTTGGTGGTCCCAGCAATCGCAGCCGTGGCGGCATTTGCTCGTCGCCGCGCCCTGGTGTCTTTCCAGGTCGTGCTCGTTGCAACCATCACGGTGGCAGTGACCGCCCTCGTGGCAATCTACGGTGTTTCCGGAACGTTGGGAGTGTATGGATACACAGGCCCTGAGGTTTGGACCGCAGTGGGCTTGAGCTCCCTGTGGTGCCTCGTCGTGGGATGTGCTTTTGCCGCCGCACAGGCAGTGACGGCGTGGCGTGCGCGCCGCGCCACTGCTCCGGTTGCTGCGCCGGAAGCTTCGGCTGCAGCCGAGGACGTTGAGGAGGTCACTGAGGACTCCACCAGCGCCGCTCAGGAAGAGCACGAGCAGGAACAGGCAGCGCTTGACGACGACATCGGTGTCGATACCGACACCGATACCGACATAGACACCGACATAGACGCCGACACCGAGGACGAGGCTGATGTCGAGGCGAAGACTGACACGGAGGAAGCCGATCCCGAAGTAGAGGCTGACGCTGAGACGGAGGCTGTGCCTGAGGCTGATGTGAGTGATGCAGAAATCGTGGAAACGGGCGATGTTGACGTCGACACCCAAGCTGAAGTCGAGGACGAAGCAGTAGCGGATGAAGACGGCGATGCGGAGCGCGCTCCAGAAACAGAGGAGAGCGAAGAGCCTGAAGGTTCCGTTAAAGAGTGAAAATTCCCCGGTTCGCAGCGGTAGCGGCTAGGCTGTAGCGCGTGACTACACCGCATCAGCCCGCTGCTACTGCCCGCCTCAACGTCGTGGTTCTGGTTTCTGGAACCGGCTCTTTATTGCAGGCCATCTTGGATGGCCAGGATGAGCACTACAGCGTCGTGAAAGTCATCGCGGACGTGCCTTGCCAAGGCATTGAGCGCGCGCAGGCGGCGGGAATTGCCACCGAGGTCGTAGAGATGGGTGCTGACCGCACCGATTGGAATAAGCGTCTGGTTGCCGCAGTGGATACTGCGCAACCAGACGTTGTTGTTTCCGCAGGTTTTATGAAGATCCTGGGTAAGGATTTTCTGGATCGCTTCGAAGGTCGCACCATCAATACTCACCCTGCGCTCTTGCCTGCCTTCAAAGGCGCGCATGGCGTGCGCGATGCGCTGGCTTATGGCGCCAAAGTCACAGGCTCGACTGTCCATTTCGTTGATGCTGGTGTCGATACCGGCTCCATCATTGCCCAGGAACCCGTCCGGGTCCTGCCAGAGGATGATGAAGCCAGTTTGCACGAGCGCATCAAAGTGGTCGAAAGAGAACTTATCGTCGATGTTCTCCGCGCGATGCGCGTGGAGGGCGAGACGCTCAGCATTCAGCTCTAACTATCTCATTACCGCAAGGAAGGCTTAAGTCCCCGTACCATGAGCGAAGATCCTAAGAACATCAAGCGCGCGCTAATTAGCGTTTATGACAAGACCGGTCTGGAAGACCTTGCCCGGGCACTTGATAACGCTGGCGTGGAGATCGTTTCCACCGGTTCCACCGCGAAGAAGATCGCGGACTTGGGCATTGATGTCACGCCCGTCGAGAAGCTCACCGGCTTCCCAGAGTTCCTCGAAGGCCGCGTAAAGACCCTGCACCCGCGCGTGCATGCAGGAATCCTCGCGGATATCCGCAAGGAGGACCACCTGAAGCAATTGGAGGAGCTGGAGGTAGAGCCCTTCCAGCTCGTCGTAGTCAACCTGTACCCCTTCCGCGAGACTGTGGCTTCCGGCGCGGACTTTGATGGCTGCGTGGAGCAGATCGATATCGGTGGTCCATCCATGGTGCGCGCTGCCGCGAAGAATCATCCGTCCGTCGCAGTCGTCGTGGATCCAGCCCGCTACGGTGATGTGGCTGACGCTGTGGCCAACGGTGGCTTCACCTTGGAAGAGCGTCGCGGCCTCGCCCGCGATGCCTTCCTGCACACCGCTGATTACGACGCCGCGGTGTCCGCATGGTTCGTCGATCAGCTCAGCGACGGTGACGTGACCACTCCGCTGCGCTACGGCGAGAATTCCCACCAGTCCGCGACCGTGACCCGCATCGGTACCACTGGTTTGGCCAATGCGAAGCAGTTCAACGGCAAGGAGATGAGCTACAACAACTACCAGGATGCTGACGCCGCCTGGCGCGCTGCCTGGGATCATGAGCGCCCGTGCGTGGCCATCATCAAGCACGCCAACCCGTGCGGCATCGCGGTGTCTGAGGAGTCCATCGCGGCTGCCCACCGCGCAGCACACGCCTGCGATCCAATGTCTGCCTTCGGCGGAGTCATCGCGGTGAACCGCGAGGTCACCGTCGAGATGGCCGAGCAGGTCAAGGAGATCTTCACTGAGGTCATTGTGGCTCCGTCTTACGAGGAGGGCGCCATCGAAGTTCTCAAAGCCAAGAAGAACCTGCGCGTGCTGCAGGCAGAGCATGAAGCGCCCAAGGAGGAAGTTAAGTACATCTCCGGTGGCATGCTCACCCAAGAGCCGGATACCTACCAGGCAGAGGGCGATAACCCGGCCAATTGGACGCTGGCTGCGGGTGAGGCGTTGAACGAGTCCGACTTGGCGCAGCTCGAATTCGCTTGGCGTTCCGTGCGCGCGGTGAAGTCCAACGCCATCCTGCTGGCCAAGGACAACGCCACCGTGGGTGTCGGTATGGGCCAGGTCAACCGCGTCGATTCCGCCAAGCTCGCGGTGGAGCGTGCTAACACGCTGGCCGACGGCGCCAACCGCGCCGAAGGTTCCTTCGCTGCTTCCGATGCTTTCTTCCCGTTTGCCGATGGCCTGGAGGTTCTCCTTGAAGCCGGCGTGAAGGCCGTGGTGCAGCCAGGTGGTTCTATCCGCGATGAGGAAGTCATCGAGGCCGCTAAGAAGGCAGGGGTGACCATGTACTTCACGGGAACCCGCCACTTCTTCCACTAAATCCTGGATAGCCCGCTGCCGTAGGCAGCGCGCAGCCGTCTCTCTTCGCCGTTGCTGTTTCGCCGCGCGGGGAGGAGGCGGCTTTCGTATATATGGCAGCTTTCCCTAGAGGGCAGTAACTGCCCTAAACGACGAAGTTATGCGCCGCCACTGCAGTCAGAGGCTATAACTTTGGCAACTAGGGCAGCTTCGGCGCTACTGCGCGAGGGGCTGTCGGGGGTGCGCTACTGCGCGTGGAGGGAAGCCACCGCGAAGCCAGTGTTGTCCGCAGGATTGCCGTTGGCGTCCTTATACGTAAAAGTAAAGCGCAGGGCTTGGTGGTCTGCGATGTTGATGGGCATCTCGAGAGCTTCCTCTGCCGGGACCTCGAAGGAAGCCAGCTCAGCACCGTCAGCTCCGTTGACGGTAACGGTGGCGCTGGCAACATCAGTATTCTCCCGGTCATCGCTGAAACCAAAGACCGCGTTGAGTTGGCTATGGCTTTCGGCCAGCTGCACATCAGCGATGTTAGTGCTGCCGGAGCGCGAGACATAGGAATCCGGGAAGAAGGTGCGGGCAATGACCACGCCGTCAGCCTCCAGGTCAGTATCGATACGGCCGCTGGTGGCAAGAGGAGTTCCCGGAAGCGTAGCTGTTGAGGTCGGTTCGGAGGATGCAGCGGTGTGGCTTGAGCCGGACGACTCGCGTCCCCAGATAAACCATGCACCGACGCCGAGAATGACCGCGAGGATGACGAGCAGAGCAATCAGCGCGGCGATGGCACCGCTGAAACGACCTGTGCCCTTCGGCGGTTGTGGAGCGGTGTACGTGGTGGGTTGAGGTGGACTCGGCGGAGTTGGAGCGCTCCCGCCGAAAGGCTGTGAGCTGGGGCTAGCAGATTGCCCACCAAACGGCGGAGTGTTGCCGAACCTGCTCGGAGAACCGCCCGGGCCGGACTGGTGTGGGCCGTTAGCACCGCCGGGGGCGCCGGGGTGGCCAAACCCCGGAGCGGGTGAACCGAAGCCGGAGGAACCGGAATTGCGTGGCGGAGTGCCCGAAGGGCCGGTAGGAAACGTCATGGCTGGGAGAATAACAACCTTTCCGTGCACAGGGGAGATAGAGCTTTGAGATACCTCTAATAATCTAAACCCTCCACCGCTGTCCGCGCGGGCAGAGATGCAAACTCGTGGGAATACTCCCCATCAGAATCAGAAAAGTCGTGGAAACACGGCGTCGTGAATGAAGCACGATGCACGAACCTCACCGCAATCGTGGTAGCTGTGCAAAGATAAGAAAGATAGAAAACGCCTATACGGCATAACCAGAACGTCTAGATCTACGGAGGCTTCGGTGACTGACTCAGATCGCAACCACGGATTCGGCGCACAGTACCCGCAGGGAAATAGCGGCCAGCCGCAGCCTTCCCGTAAAGATACCCACCCGGAAACCGCGGATTTTGAAGCGCCGCCAACGCAACAGCGTCCCCTGCCGCCCCAGAGCTACCCGCAGAACACGGGAAACAATCAGAGTTATGCGCACTCCGGCGAGCGCAATTACTCGAACCCTTTTGCCGCCTCCGGTGCATCAGGCCAGTACGGCCAGCAACAGCAGTTCCAGACGCAGCACTTCGCGTCCCAGCAGGTGCCGCAGGACGGTAGCGGACAGTATGACCAGCAGCCAGCAGGGTACCCCGCTGGCTATTCTCAGGAGAGCAGCGGACGTGGCAGCTCCTCCAACTCCGGCAAGTTTGTGCTTATCGCCGTGCTGATCCTGGCGGTCGTCCTCGTTATGGCCGCGCTGGCCTACATTTTTTTCTTCAAACATGCCGACTCACATTCTCAAGCCGGCTCGCCCCTGACCACCGCGCAACTCACCGAGCAGAATGAGAGTGCACAGGAAGACGCAGAGAGCGCGGGGAGCGAGGAGAACTCTGAAGAAACGACAGAACAGACCACGACGACCGCGCAGTCTCACAAGCGCCCCGAGTACCCGGACTTGCCGGAGGGGGCGATTCCGGCGAACGACGCCGCGCGCAACAACGAACCGGGTGGCAACTTCAACAGTGTCTACCGTGGAACAGTGGTAACGACGGAATCCTTCGCCAACGTTGTGCGCGATGAGTACGTCAAGCACTACGTGGAAACCCACGAGTTTGATGCCACCATTAAGGCCTACAGCCCAGTCACCGAGATCACCTACACCATGGATTGTTCCGACAACGGTGAATTTGTCACCTGTACCGGCGGCAACAACGCGGTTGTGCTCATCCTCTAATGCTCAGGCGGTCAACAATGAAACAGGTAGCAATGCGACGTCACAGCCCCGCACAGCCGCGGCGTAGGATGGCAGTACTAGCAGCGCTGGTGGGGATTGCGGGGGCGTCGCTAAGCGCCTGCACCATTGGTGATGTCTCCACACCTGAGACCAGCACTCCGGCGAGCAGCCCACAGCCCACGCTGCCTGATTCCGGGGCAGAGGTATCTGATGGACCCGCCGCTGATTCAGCCCTCGACAAGGAACCAACCGTGATTAATGCTACCGACCTTCAGGAAGCTGTCGACGCCATCGCTGCAGACAACCCCGGTACCGGGATCGCGGTGGCCGGCTCAGGAACCGTCGCAGCGGCTGGCAACACCGGCCCGCTGCCTGCGTGGTCCACCGTGAAAGTCCCGTTGGCCATCGCCGCCGAACGCGCTGGGGTGGCGGATCCCGATACCGTATCCCGGGCGATCACCTATTCCGATAACGCCGCGGCCGATTCTCTCTGGGAGGCCCTCGGCGGGGGAGAACAAGCCGCACAAGCCACCCAGGCCATCATTGGCACAACTGAGGTCCCCGCTACGCCACCGCGCCCCGGTTTTAGCGCCTTCGGCCAAACACAGTGGTCGGTGTCTGAGCAAGCAGAATTCATCGCCGCGCTGGGGTGCCACGAAGGCGCGGATCCGATCCTTGCAGCCATGGGACAGCCGGATCCCGCGCAGAACTATGGTCTTCGGGCTTTAGAAAGCGCGGTGATGAAAGGCGGCTGGGGGCCGGCCGAGGACGGCTCTTATGAAGCCCGCCAGATGGGATTAATCACGCTAGGCGGGCACACGGTGGCAGTGGCGATCTATGCCGCAGCGCCTTCCGGCGATTATGGCGAAGCACAGCAGATGCTGAGCCGCGTGGTCAAACAGCTGGCCACGGCAGAGGTCGAGTGGCCCGATGCGCGATGCCAGCAGGGCGCTGTTTAAGAAGCACGAGCGATGTAAAGGCGCTAGCGCGGCCAATAGTCCTCGAATTCGCCGGCCTCGCCGTCGATGTCATAGTCCGTGCCGCGAATGTTCAGCACGGAGCCGGTGTCTTTCCCGCTGGTTGGATCAAGAATCGTGGCGCTGAAGGAATCCCCTTCACCACGCGCCGGGCCAAAGGCAGCGCCGCTGGACCAAACACCGCGGTAAAAGAGGGAGTCCTGTTTCTCACAGACCACAATGTGGGAATCGGGATCGGTGCCATGGGCAGCGAAGATCATATCCTCCCCCTGTTGGCAGCGTGCCTCAGGATAATCGGACCAACCGGCGGCAGTGAGTCCCTCGGGGACGTCGGCAGCCCCGGCGCTCACTGAGGTTCCCGGAGCCTGCTCGCTCGGTGCTTCTGCCTCGTCCGTTTCTTCATCTTTCTGCGCAGCAGTCTCCTCCGGGGAGGCAGCCTCCTCCTGAGGGGCTGTCTGCTCCGAGTTTTCGCTGGTGCTGGACGTTTGTTGGCTGGTGGAGCGGGCGTCGTACCAGATAACGAGGCCTGCAATCACCAGCGCAATGAGAATTGCGATCGCGCAGATAATCGGAACGAGGTTGCGCTGCTCCGATTGAGGCTGCCGAGACTGGCCCGACACCGGTGTAGGGGGCTTATGCTCGTGATGGTTAGTGCCAAATCCTGGGGTCGTCATAGGGTCCTTGGAAAACGGTAGAGAACAACACGTAGCATAACCGGCCTGGCAACACCGGACGGAACCGCGCTTAAGTACCCTCCATTTGGGGGCGATGGGACATGGCAACATCATGCTGCCCAGTGCATATGGTCCAATGGGGCAGTGACTAATTCCTACTTCGTGCAATGGCTGACTCAGCAGAAGCGCTACACCAACGTGTACCTGCTGGGTGAAGGCGGCATGGGGCAGGTCTTTCATGCCACGGATCCGGACCTTTCCCGTGAGCTCGCCGTCAAGGTGCTGTTGGATGACGTCCGTGATGAAGCCTCCCGCGCCCGTTTCCACAATGAAATGAAGGCGCTCACGAAGATCGGTAGCCACCCAGGGGTAGTCCAGTTTTATTCCAAGGAGTCCACCCCGCGCGGCGATGACGTTATGGTCATGGCCTTCATCGACGGCAAAACCTTGGGGCATGCTATCCGTGAGCGGGCTCACCAGGGCCGGGGATTTAGCGTGGCGGAGGTTGTGTATTACCTCAAACCAATTGCCTCGGCGTTGGATTATATGCACCATGAGCTGCACCCTGGGTGGGTGCATCGGGACATCAAGCCCGCCAATATTCTATTGCGTAAGAACCCCGGCAGCTTGCCACCGGCTGTGCTGAGTGATTTCGGAATCAGCATTGAGGAAGGCCAGTCTCGGCTGACCAAAATCGGCCACATTGTGGGAACTGAGAAATACTTGGCCCCGGAAAATAACGGTAATGCTTATGGCGATGATGATATGTCGGCGCGCGCGGACGACTATTCCTTGGCCCTTATCGCCTTCGAGATGCTTACGCTGCATCATCTTAAGGACACGATGCCGCGCAGCGAGTGGGAAGGGCAGCGGCGCATCCCGGATCTGTCCAGTGATGCCTTCGCCGAATTCCTGGCAGGGGACACAAGCCGAGTTGTGTCGGAAGTACAGACCGTACTGAATAAGGCACTCAACAGCGTGCCCATGCAGCGCTATGCGCGGGCCCAGGACTTCATTGCCGCGCTTGGCGACGTCTCCCAGTCCCGCCCCGCCCAGCGTGTGGCGGCACCGGCCGCCGATGCTCCGCGTATCGCGCCCACGCCGCAGCCTTCGGCACGGCCAGAGCAACCGCGAAATGCGGGAAGAGCTGGGCAGCCGAGCCAGTTTGGTCGGCATCCTCAACCCTCCCAACGCTGGCCGGAACCTGCCGCTTCCTTCGGATCCGTGGAACGGGCAAGGCCTACTGGCTTCGTTGCCCCTTCGAACCCGATCGCGTCCCCGGGGACTGTGTCACCTTCCACACCGGTTACGCCGGCGATGCCAGGGTCTACCGTCCAACGCCGTTCCACGCCGCAGCAAGCAAACAACAAGCCGCCTGCGAGGGATAATTCAAACGCTCTCATTATCACGGTGACCGTCGTTGTCATCATCCTCATCTTTGTGGTGACGTGGGCTATCGTGGCCTAGCGCTAGCGGGGTGGGGCAGTAACTTAGCGAGCGGAACTAAAGTGAGAGCCGCTACACTGAAAGACACTGTTTGAAGGCGCCTCGCCGGGATGGATGGCGATGTGCGCACGTTTCCCAGCCCTACGGAGGTGTCTATGAGCCCGCAGCAGCCACTCCCACCGCAGAACGCTCCTCAGGGGCCGCGGCTGCGCATTGATGATTTGATCGGTGGCGTGATGGTCATGTCCCCGGGCCAAGAAGTCATTGTCGGCCGCGCCGGTGACTTCCGGGTAGGCGAGGAGGACCTCAGCCTGCACCGCCAGCTTTTTCAGCTGTGGTACGGCGGACAGGGCTGGATGATTTGCAACGTGGGCAGCCATATCCCACTGCGCATCGAGCTGCGCGGTGTCACGGGGTTTTCCCGCATCGATTTGGGCCCGCGTTCAGTAGCGGCTGTACCCCCGGGGCCATCGCGGATTACCTTTGAGACTCCCGAATGCCCCTATGAGCTGTATATCGACGTGGAAAACAGCAACTACTCGCGTCGCACAAAACGCGAGCAGGATGTCGATGAGGAGCGCACGCGCACCCGCCACGTTCCCAATGATGAACAAGAAGAGCTGCTGCGCCTGCTAGCCAGCTACCTCAAAAAGCCGGGCTCCACCGATGCTGATATCCCTTCGGTTCGCGAGATCGCCGAGGAGCTGGGGTGGACGGAAAAGAAGACGAATCACAAGATGGACCGGCTTGTGGACAGCCTCCGAGCAGACGGTGAAAAGGCGTATAAGCCTTATAAGACCTTCCTAGCGCACTATGCCATCCGGCACGGCCGCTAGGGCATCCGCTACGGCCGCTAGCGAGTCGTCTTCTTCCGGTCGGCCGCGGCAGCGGCAGCGGAGGAAATAGAGTCGTTGCGGTTCTTGAGCAGATCTAAGGTGCTCGCTTCGGCGTCCTTAGGCGGGGTGGCGCCGAGGACTGCGAGGGCGGCGTCGGCAAGCATGGCAGACTGCTCCGGCACGCGCTGCGAAGCATCAAATGGCGCGTTGCCATCGTTGGGGCGCATCTCGATGACGGAGAGCGCGATGTGGAAGGGCAGCTCGAGGCGCGGATCATCCTCGCCCACAATCCCCGCTGCGGCAGTGCGGAAGTGCTCTTTCAAGCGGTCACGCTGTTCGTGATACTCGCCGAATTCGGGGGAGTTGGCCACCGGCAGTTGATACAGACGGCCTACATTCCACGCTGAGGTCAATAGCAGGCGCGACTCTGCGGCCACAAGGGACCACAAGCGCTGTGCCGGTGCAGCGTCTGAGGCCGCGAGCTCATCCGCGAGTTCCAGCGAAGGCTCAATGGTGGAATTGAGCAGAGTGAGGAAGATATCCGTCTTCGAAGGAAAATGGTAGTACAGCGAGGCCTGACGGATACCGACGGCATCGGCAATCTGGTGCGTGGAGGTTGTCGCAAAGCCCTGGGTGGTGAAGAGCTCGGATGAAGCATCCAGGATCTCCTCGCGCGCGGTGTTTCCCCGGCGGCGCGGACTGTTCTTCCGTGGCCTGCCAACGCTCCCTGCCATGAGGCGGACTCCCTTCGATAAAATTCATGTAATAACTGACGGCAAGTCAGTAATCCTACACCCCGCCGTGAACGGCGATCGTTAACGCTTAGCTTTCACTACAGCTAACCACACTACCGTGCCTAGCCACGATGGATTCGATAGCAGCAGAGACAGTGCGGCACGCCGAACCGTAGGCGGTGCGGTCCAAAGGCGGCAAATCTGCCAGCATAACGCTGTGCTGATCGACGCCCTCGTACCACCGACCCAACTCGAGGGCGATGCCCGTGCCCCAAGCTAGGCTCAGCCCCTCCGCTTCGGCGGAGGTAAGAAGCTCACGCTCGACGCCAATGGCGAGGCGGTCTGGGGTGGGGCGGGGCGCGGGAGCTGCCCAACGGGCGATGGCAGACACCGGTGCGAGCAAGGAGAGACGAATGGACACGTCGGCAGAGCGGTCGGGGAGACCGTCGACGAGCTTCAGTGGTGCCGGTCGCTGAGACACTGCCTCGGCGTAGAGTTCCTCCTCGCCGCCCGCGCCTAGGGGAAGGCCGGCGTCCGCACGCGTCGATGCTAGGTCTTGCACCGCACCACAGGATAGACCGGCTTCAGTGATAATCTGCTCCAGCTGTTCGTCCGTCCCCAGCCACGTGATGGGGAGCGAGGGGAGAAGGTCGCCGCGGGCAGCGGCGCCGGTGAGCCGCACAGGGCTCGCCAGACCGGGAGAGCGGACAATATCGGTCACCACGCGAGAAAACCAGGCAGCGAGCTCAACTCCATCTCCGCGGTGGGCTGTGGCGTTGCGCAGCAGGTCCTGTGCCTCCTCTAGCAGGCCACGGGCATGGGCAGGGGAGTGGCAATGGGTGGCGAGTTCACTGAGATCGGTGAGGGATTCGTGCAGTGGCATAAGGTCCTTGTTTCCCTTTCCATCAGGGGCGTTCTAGCCCTTCAATCTATCACTCTGCACGCGCGCGCTGAACATGACAGGGTGGATACGGGCGCACAAGGTTGCTGGTTGGAAAATAAAAGCCGCCGCCTACTTTCCCCTTTCAGTAGGGAAGGTAGGCGGCGGCTAAAAGCTCTTTTGTCCTGTCCTAGTGTGTCACGAGTACAGCGGCAAAAGTGCGCTGTTGAAACCAGCTAGTGTTTAGCGGGACGTGAACGGCAGGAGAGCCATTTCGCGTGCGTTCTTGACGGCAGTAGCAACCTGACGCTGCTGCTGCGGGGTCAGACCGGTGACGCGACGGGAGCGGATCTTGCCGCGGTCGGAGATGAACAGACGCAGGGTCTTGATCTCCTTGTAGTCAACCTTCTCAATGCCTTCGGCCTTGAGCGGGTTCTTCTTCGGGCGGCGGGTCTGCTCCATACGGAACTTCTTGTGATTATTACGCTTGACAGCCATTGTATGGGTACCCCTTTACCAGCTGGACTTGCGAACGCCCGGCAGCTCACCACGGTGAGCCATGCCGCGCATACGGACACGGGACAGACCGAACTTGCGGAGGTAACCGCGCGGACGTCCATCAGCGGAGTCGCGGTTACGGACGCGGACGCGGGCGGCGTCGCGCGGCTGACGGTTCAGCTCGAACTGCGCCTCGAGGCGCTCTTCGTCCGGGGTGTTCGGGTTCTTGATGATTGCCTTGAGCTCAGCGCGACGCTCCGCGTAGCGGGCGACGATTTCCTTGCGCTGCTCGTTCTTGGCGATCTTTGACTTCTTAGCCATAAATTATCGCTCCTCGCGGAATTCGACGTGCTTGCGGACGATCGGATCGAACTTCTTCAAGGTGATGCGATCCGGGTTGTTGCGCTTGTTCTTACGGGTCACGTAGGTGTAGCCGGTGCCCGCAGTGGACTTCAGTTTGATGATTGGACGGATGTCATTACGTGCCATCTTTAGATCTTCTCCCCACGTGCGCGAATCTTAGCCACGACGGACTCGATGCCATCGCGGTCGATGATCTTCATGCCCTTGGTGGAAACGGTCAGGGTGATGGTACGGCCCTCAGAGGGCAGGTAGTACCGACGACGCTGCACGTTGGGGTTCCAACGGCGCGAGGTGCGGCGGTGCGAGTGCGAGACCTGCTTGCCGAATTCCGGCTTGCGGCCCGTTACCTGGCAAATAGCCGACATGGGTCTTCTTTCTCCTAGCCGCCCACATCGAAAGCGACTAACGGAGTGCCTATTCCGCGGTGAGGCGCGGCGCTCGAAAAGTGAGGTTGAGCAGGAGGCATATATCCGTTGAACACCAGTTGATGAGGGCGTAAAACGATTACTTTGACAACAGCAAGGGGAAATCTTACATGCCACGGACTGTAGAACCTAATCACCGTTGAATTATCGTCGGGCTTTGGCGCTTATTATTTGTGTCTCGCCCACGGCTCTCCCGTGGTGAAGCTGCAGGCGGGGGCGTTGGAGGCGGGTTTCCGTGCCTAACTCTGCGGGCTGCGTCCTGCGGCGATTTCGATTTTAATGCCGCTGGCCTGTAGGATATTTCGAGTTGTCGGCGCGAGCCGCACAATTTTGTAAGTATAGAGACCCAACTCGGGCACGATCCTTTCACGCTCCCACAAGCCATCGAGCGCCGTCATCGCGGCGATGCGTGATGCTATGAAAAAGGGAAGCGTCGCGGAAGGAACCGACCCGTAGTTCAACCCTGAGGGAATCGACATATGAAGAAAGATATCCACCCGGATTACCACCCGGTGGTCTTTAAGGACGCCGGTACCGGCCACTCCTTCCTGACCAAGTCCACCGCTACCTCCGATCGCACCGTTGAGTGGGAAGACGGCAACGAGTACCCGCTCATCGTCGTTGACGTGACCGCTGAGTCCCACCCGTTCTGGACTGGTGCGCAGCGCGTTATGGATACCGCTGGCCGTGTTGAGAAGTTCAACCAGCGCTTCGGTGCAATGGCTCGCCGCAAGAAGAAGAACGCGTAAGGAGGATAGAAGAAGATGGCAACTCCTAAGTTTAAGAAGTCCCGCGCGAACACCCACTCTCGCCGTTCCCAGTGGAAGGCTGACAATGTCGCCCTCCAGGAAGTCACCATCGACGGCCAGACCGTGCGCATTCCGCGCCGCCTGGTCAAGGCTGCCAAGCTCGGCCTGGTAGACGTCGAGCAGTTCTAAGGTCTGAGGCGCTTTCAGCGTTGAGGTCTTAGGGCCATGACTGTTACCCCGCGAATCCACAAAGAAAAGTGGATTTGCGGGGATTTTTGTTATGCCTGAAAATTTTTGTTTTTGTTGTCGTGTCCACTGTTTATGCAGCTTGGAACAATTGTTTAGCACACGTATAAACTATTGCGGTGCTTAAGGGGTGGCTTTTAGAGGGCGACAGGCTGGGGTCTACTTCGTGAATAGGGCCCCGATAGGACATAATTGAGATTATGAAAATTCTTGTCGTCGATGACGAGCAGGCTGTACGCGAATCGCTCCGCCGCTCTCTGAAGTTTAATGGCTACGAGGTCATATTGGCCGCTGATGGCGTACAGGCTGTCGAGATGGTGCACAGTGAGCACCCAGAGCTTCTCATCCTCGATGTGATGATGCCGAACATGGATGGTCTGGAGGTCTGCCGCACCCTGCGCAGCGAAGGTTGGGACCGCCCCATTCTGGTATTGACGGCTCGCGACGGAGTGTCGGACCGCGTTGCGGGTCTTGACGCGGGCGCTGATGACTATCTTCCCAAGCCCTTCGCGCTGGAGGAGTTGCTAGCTCGCGTGCGTTCCTTGGTCCGCCGTGCCGCTGCGGAGTCGATTGCTAAGAAGCAGCCAGTTGAAACTCAGTTGAGCTTTGAGGACCTCAAGCTCGATGCCGATACGCGTGAGGTGACTCGGGGCGAGCGTCAGATTTCTTTGACCCGCACTGAGTTTGCCCTGCTGCGCCTGCTCATGGAGAACCCCCGCAAGGTACTCTGCCGCAATACCATCTTGGAAGAGGTATGGGGCTATGATTTCCCGACCTCCGGAAACGCTCTTGAGGTCTACATCGGTTACCTCCGAAAGAAGACTGAAGAAAGTGGCGAGCCGCGTCTTATTCACACCGTGCGTGGCGTTGGCTACGTCATGAGGGAGGCTATCGCGTGATTCTGCGGAGGCCCGCGCCCGACGCGGTGCCTTCTGAAGCCCTAGATACCACTGCGTGGTTGGGTCTCTCAGGCCGTCGTGGCTGGGCTTCGCGGGCGCCGCTTCGGTGGCGCCTTTCTCTTGTTACCGGTGTCGTTGTCGCCGTTGCGGTAGCCGTAATGACTTTTTTAACCTACTGGTTGGTTGCAGCGTCGATGACGGCGAGCGTCGATAAGCAGATCATGCAACAAGCGGATGTGCTGATGCGGCAAGCTCAGGACCCAGCCTTTGTAGAGAATATCGATCAAGAAATCGCGACATTTAAGCTCTATAACCCCTCGACTCGGGTCTCTATCTCTCCGCCTGCGGTTGCGTTTTCCTACGGTGATGCATTGCCCGTGGGTGGTGATTTTAAGTCGGATGGGGACAGTGTGGAAAGCTCCATCCGTACCTTGGGCGGTGAGCGGGTACTGGCCAAGTACCAAGAAGGCGGTGCGACGGTAGTCCTAGCTAAGGACTTGGGGTCTACCGAAGACCTCGTCTCCGCAGTAGGCTCGGCTTTGCTTATCATCGTGGCCTTTGGCGTTTTGCTGTCCGTCTTTGCGGGCATGGTGGTGTCCAAGACAGGCATGGAGCCCATTGCTCGGCTGAAACGTGCAGTCGATTATGTGACGCAAACCAATGATCTGCGCCCGATTGCGGTCGAGAGCAACGATGAGATGTCGCAGCTGACGGTGTCCTTCAACCGAATGCTGTCCGCACTCCAACACGCGCGCGTGCAACAATCGCAATTCGTGGCCGATGCCGGCCATGAGCTCAAAACGCCGCTGACGTCCATGCGGACCAACATTGAGCTCCTCATGATGCTGAATAAATCCGGTGGCGGTTTCGGTATCAGTGAGGAAGACCGGCGCGATTTGGAAGAGGACGTGATGGCGCAGATGTCCGAGCTGTCGACTTTGATTGGTGACCTCGTGGATTTGGCGCGTGAGGATGCCACCGAAAAGGAACCCGAGCCGGTGGAGCTGCATGAAGTTTTGGAGCATTCCCTCAACCGAGCTAAGCGCCGCCGCCCAGACGTCGACTTCCGTGTGCGGTTTATCCCCTGGGTCCTAGACGGGGATCCCTTTGCTTTGGGCCGAGCCACGCTCAATCTCATGGACAATGCCGCGAAGTGGTCTCCGGCTACGGGCACCGTCCGCGTATCGATGCAGCAAGTAGCCCAGGATAAGGTGCGCCTGCGCGTGGATGACTCGGGCCCCGGTATTGCCCCAGAGGAACGCGACAAGGTCTTTGAGCGTTTCTACCGTTCCGCGGAAGCCCGAGCGATGCCGGGATCTGGGTTGGGGTTGGCCATCGTGAAATCCGTGATTGAGCGGCACAACGGAGCCATCACCATCAAGGAATCTGCAGATGGAGGAACGCGCATGGAAGTCATCCTGCCAGGACATCCTACCGAGGGCGATGCCATGGTGGACGGCCTGGAAGAGCAGCCGAACGAGTTTCAGTTAGATTCGACCGCTGCACAACAAGCGACGGGACAGGCGCAGGAGACTTCCGGAGAATACTCGGAGAACCACAATGACCGCGGCCGAATCTTTGCCGAGCGGTGGTTCAATCAAGGTTGACGTGCCGTGGATCGCCCCAGTTCAGAGCACACAGGAAACGTCCAGGCTTTCCTAGCACACTGGCAGAGCAGAGACAGATGCGCACCAGCTTGAAAGAGCACACTACCTGATATGAATATGAGGAATTCGAACATGGATAGTCCCATGGATAACCCGCTGAACTCTGATGGACGGGGGCAGGCGCAACAGCGCGGCGAGGCATCTTCGGCGGGAAGCGAATCGAATGGTTGGAATCAACCGCGCACCAACTCGTGGGAGTCTGGCGGGCAGGCCCCTTATGGGGGCCAGCAGGGGCAGGGGAACCGACCTTTGTTTGGTGCTCAGCCCTCCCAGGTTCCCTACGGCGCGCAAGCGCCTTATGGCGGAGCGGGCTACGGCTTCGGCCAACCCAATCAGAGCAGCCAGCAGTTGCAGAATCCGACGCAGCCTTATGCAGGACAACAAGGTGCGGGCGTGCACGGCGTGCAGCCGGGCCGCGATCAGAAGAATAAGCGCAAAGTAGGTCTGGGCACTGCGCTGGCAATGATGCTCGTCGCAGCCGTCGCTGCTGGCGGTGTCACCGGTGCGGTGGTCGGCGCGGCGGGCAAGGACAAGTCTTCCACTTCGACCGTCAACGAAGTATTGGAACGTCAGCCAGTGGCAAATAGCACCGGCCAAGAGCCGGCTGATGGCTCTGTGGAAGAAGTAGCGTCGAAGGTTCTCCCGGCAGTGGTCTCCATTTACTCCATAACCCGCTCGGGTGGTGCTGAGGGCTCCGGATCCATCATTTCCCCGGATGGCTATGTGCTGACCAACCATCACGTGGTTGCCGGTGCAGACCAAGGAGGGCGCCTAGAGGTGACAATGAATGACGGCTCGCGTCATAGCGCTACATTTGTTGCGTCGGATGCGACGACGGATGTTGGCGTCATCAAGATTGATGATGCCAATGACCTGCCCTACCTTCAGTTTGGGGATTCGGACGCTGCTGCAGTGGGGCAAGAAGTAGTCGCAGTTGGTTCCCCGCTGGGGCTCAACGCAACGGTAACGTCGGGAATTGTGTCAGCCAAGAACCGCCCTGTTCGTGCCTCGCAGGAAGGCGGGGAGTCCTCGCTGATCGACGCTATTCAGACCGACGCAGCCGTAAACCCCGGTAACTCCGGTGGCCCCTTGGTGGACATGGAGGGCAACATCATTGGCATGAACTCGATGATTGCCTCGCTGTCGAGGGGCTCGAGTTCCGAAGGCGGTTCCATTGGTTTGGGATTTGCAATTCCTTCGAACTTTGCCAAGCGCATGGCCGATGAGCTCATCAATAACGGCAGGGTCAAGCACCCCACCTTGGGCGTTAAGGTTCGCGCGCAGAGCGAGACCCAAGGCGCAGAAATCGTCGACGTGGAACCTGATAGCCCGGCTGATAAGGCAGGGCTGAAGTCCGGTGACGTGGTCACCCGCGTTAATGAGCGCCTCATTGAAAGCTCTGATGCCCTGATCGCGGCAACCCGTTCCCAAGAGTTTGGTGCAACCGTCACTCTCGAGGTGAAGAGTCGCGACAGCGAAGATGCGAGAAAGGTAGAGGTAACGCTGGCAAGCGAGTAAGTTTACAAATACTTGGGCGGTGCGCCAGCACCGCGTGAACCTCGCACCCTGACACCTTTTCAAGAAACTACTTCCGGAAGATTCCGTCCCACCTTTAAGGAGAACCTCCGTGGCAGACAACACCGACGCAACCGAGCTGTTGGGGCGCGATGCCTCACGCGAACTCGATGATGTTACCGAACCCGATGACGCCTTCCTCATTGCCAGCGAACAAGAGCAAAGCGTTCAAGCGCCGCGCCGCGCGCTCGTTGTGATCGTCACCGATCACCCGGATGAAGCGGCCCAGGACACATCGCGCTTGGCCGGTGAATTGCTGGCTGAAGCCGAGTTCACCGTTGACGGTGCAGTGATCGTCCGCTCGAAGAAGTCCAAGATCCGGCAGGCTATCGAAACCGGCGTGGTCGGGGGAGTAGACCTGGTGCTCACGATTGGCGGCACGGGAGTCGGCCCGCGTGATAAGACCCCGGAGGCAACCCGCGCGGTGTTGGACCAAATGGTTCCGGGCGTGGCGCAAGCGTTGCGCTCTTCCGGCCAGGCTTGTGGCGCGGTGGATGCGTGCACCTCCCGCGGCATTTCGGGCGTGTCTGGGTCAACGGTCATCGTCAACGTCGCTTCTTCCCGCGCGGCGGTGCGCGATGGCATGGCCACTTTGACGCCGTTGGTGCATCACCTCGTTGATCAGCTGCAGAAATCCAGCGTCTAATGGCCGAGCCCACACCGCGTACCCCGCGGGCGCGCCGTCGCGTGAAACGTCCGTCGACCGCCAAGAATTACGACCGCAGCTTCGATGTCCCTCACGGGCCAATGTCTGGGGCCGCTGGCTCTTCTTCCGCCGCAGGGGCCGATGAGCTGCGCACCGTGAGCTTTGATATGGACGCAGGCGGCCCCGGTGGTGACAACGAGGACGAGGTCACGGGGGAGGCCTTCTACCGCGAGAACATGCCGCCGCATTTTGGCACCACACAGTAGTGCGTGAGCAGCGTGTGAAGGCAAAAGAAAATCCCGCAGAACTCCGGCGAAATGCCGGTTCTGCGGGATTTTTAGGCTTGGGGCTTCTGGCTTAGATGTTGGAGCCAGGCTTGTTGGTGGTCGTGCCACCGTTTTCAGCAGCGAGCAGGTCGCGGATCTCGCCGAGTAGCTGCTCGGTGGTCGGAGCCGGCTCCTCCGGGTCAACGCCCTGGCGGCGCTTTGCGTGCTCGGTGACGGCGTTGATCGGAGCAACGATGACGAAGTAGATGACAGCGGCAACGATGAGGAAGTTGATAAGGGCGGTGATGACTGCACCGAAGTCCAGGAAGGTCTCCGGGTTATCGGTAATTGCGAAGCCCAAGCCACCAAAGTCTGGGGAGCCGAGGGAGTTAATTAGCGGCTGGATGATGTGATCGGTGATGGAGGTAACGATCGCGGTGAAGGCGGCACCGATGATGACTGCTACGGCCAACTCGATGACGTTGCCGCGCAGGATGAAATCTTTAAAGCCCTTGAGCATGGTGGTGGTTGTCCTATCTACGGGGGGTAGGTGCTTCTTGTGTCTTAAGCGTCTGCTTTGTGTAGTCCGCACTGTGTGCAGGCGCGCTGTTCAGAGAAGTCGGAGAAAAGCAGGCATAGAGCAATAATGCTCTCTAAGAGAGGCTCTAGATGCGCAGGGACTCCAACGGAAGACGAAGCATGTGGAAATACTGGAATAGCGAAAGCCACTTCTGTGCGCCATCCTGCAGGTGGTGCCGCGGGGGTCGCGCGGCAGTCACGAGACTGCAAGAGCATAAAGCGCCCGAGTGGATGTGCCTATAGTAGGCAGAGTTTTCATGTCGTGGCAACATCTTGTGGAGGTTTACCAGTGCAAATGCGATGATCTTCACAACATGGCTTAACTGTGGGCGCGGTCGCCCACAATGACAACCGTGAGCGGCTGCGCAAGAGAAGCGGCCGCGACGGCTTCGGCTGCCTCAGCAGGAAGGGCGACGAGGAGTGTGTGCGTGCGCGCATCTTCTTCGTCAGTGCCCACCGATACGACGCGTGCGCCCCGTGCAATTGTCGAGCCACGAGTGGGAGCAGAAATGTCGTCGCTGTCGTCGACCGTGCTGACGATATTGACTGTATCGCCGTGATGGAGGTTCCGGGAAATTTCTGGCTCAGCCAGGGTAAGCGGGATGAGGTGGCCGTCCTCCATCCCGAAATCCGCGATGAGATCAGAGCTGAGAAGGCGGGTGCTGGTGAGGATTTCACCGGCGCTAGCCGCTGCCACCAGAACACGCCCTACTGCATCTTCCGGGTTGCTCCCCAACGCCGTGGCGGGCAGAGCGGAGGAGGGGACGCGCGCCACGGAGACATCGCTTAGCGCCAGCGTCTCGCCAGCGGCGACGTCCCGGGCCATGACCACGACGCGGGGCTGCTCGCGGGTAGAGGCGAGGGCACTCGCCGCCGCGGCAAGGAGCAAGACTGTGGCTGCTATGCGGCGAAGGATAACGCTACGTTGATGCCCCGGAGTGCGCAGAACGTGAAGAAAACCCATGCCTTTTTAGACTGCACGCGGCGCCGTATGGTTCCCGAAAAATCGATGGAAAGCGCACAAGCCAACGAAGCGTGCGAGACAAGGGTGCTGGCTACAGCCAGCGCATTCCGCGCTCGGTGAGGATGCCATCGACTGGCCGGTCGTGCTCCTCGAAAGGAACCTCGCGGACCTCGGTGGAGTGAACTAGCGCGACGACGGGCGGGTGCCCAGTGGGCAGCGGTGTCAGCGCGCGGTCGTAGTAGCCGGCGCCTTTTCCGAGGCGCATACCTGACTCGCTCACCGCCATCGCGGGCGCCAAGATGAGGTCGAGGTGCGCCAAGATATCGCTACTGTGGCGCTGCCCGACGGGCTCTGCAATCCCTAATGCCCCCGGGCGCATGGCCTCCGGCCCGCCATACAGCGTCCATAAAAGCTCACCGTTTTTGCCGGAAATGGGCAGGTAGACCTCCTTGCAGAGTGTTGCCACAGTCTCTACGAAGTTGGGCCCGCCGGGCTCTGTGCCCAGTGGGTGGTAGGCGGCAATTCGCATCGCGGGAGTGAGCAACTCACCCACGCCGGTGCACCACGCGGCATTGTCATCAGCGCGCTGCTCGGCGCTGCGCTCGCGCCGGGCGTTAAGGAGTGAGGATCTTAAGGCGTCCTTGTGGGAGGTCGTCATAGGCTTTAATCATAGCGGGATGGCGTAGCGCAGCACGGGGGCGCGGGGGCTGCATTGTAAAGTGGAAATTATGGCTATTGCACACGAGGATTCCCATACCGGGATCACTACGGTCGTTGTCCCCGCTGCTGGCATGGGCACTCGCTTTTTGCCCGCCACCAAGACCGTGCCGAAGGAGCTGCTCCCCGTCGTTGATACGCCGGGCATTGAACTCATCGCGGAAGAGGCCGCGTCCGTGGGCGCCCAGCGCCTTGCGGTGATTACCGCGCCGAACAAACAGGAAGTGATGCGGCACTTCGAGGAGTTCCCCGATCTCGTCGAGACCCTCGACGCCCGCGGCAAAGATGAGCAGGTAGCCAAGGTCAAGCGCGCTGCTCAGTTGATCCACCCGATTTCCGTGGAACAGGAAAAGCCGCTGGGCCTGGGCCATGCGGTGGGCTTGGCGGAATCTGTGCTGGAGGATGACGAAGAATTCTTCGCCGTCATGCTCCCGGATGACATTGTCCTGCCGGCCACCGTCATGGGGGAGATGGCCCGCGTTCGTGCGGCGCTGGGCGGCAGCGTGCTGTGCGCCTTCGAGGTGTCGCGCGAAGAGACCTATAACTACGGCGTCTTCGACGTCGAGGACACGAACGCGCCGGGAGTGAAGAAGGTCGTGGGCATGGTGGAAAAACCGGACCCGGCTGATGCGCCCTCGAATCTCGTGGCTACTGGGCGCTACCTGCTCGATAGGAAGATTTTTGATGCCCTTCGCCGTATCGAGCCAGGTAAGGGTGGGGAGCTGCAGCTGACTGACGCCATCGAGCTCCTTATTAAGGAGGGGCACCCCGTTCACGTCGTAGTCCACCAGGGTAAGCGCCACGACTTGGGCAACCCGGGCGGCTACATCCCGGCCAACGTTGACTTTGGTCTGCGTGATGAGAAGTACGGTCCTGCGCTCTACAAGGCAATCAAGAAGATTGTGGAGGACTACGAAGAAGAAAAGGGGTTGAAGGGCTAAGCCTTCACACGTCCAGCGCGCTAAGCTCTACTCCAGTAACTTCCATCCCTTTAGGCCCCACATACCCCAGAGTAAAGGCAGGCGGTACATGCGTTCGGTCGATGACCAGATGGCGTTCATTCTTGATGCAGCGATGACACCTGAACCGGTACGCATCGCCATCGCGAATGCCCTAGGTCTCAAGTGTGCGGAGGAGGTGCAGGCAAACCAGCCGCTTCCGGGCTTTCCGCAAGCAGCCATTGATGGCTACGCCGTGCGTGCCGTAGACGTCGGGGGAGAAAAAGCCCTCAAAGCGCGCTCGCGCCACGACTCCGAGGACGCGGATGCTCCCATCACGGAGACGGAGGTTGAACGTTCTCTGCCTGTAGTGGGGGAGGTTCCCGCAGGTTCGCGCCAGCCTTTGCGTTTGCAGCCCAAGCAAGCGGTGCGCGTCTACACGGGTGCGCCGTTGCCGACGCTTGCCGACGCCGTCCTTCCCCTCGAATGGACGGACCGCGGCCGTAAGCGCGTGACCTCCCACCGCCCGGTACGCTCGGGCGACTTCGTGCGCCGCGTGGGCGATGACATTCAGCCCGGGGATGTTGCCGTGTCTTCCGGAACCATCCTGGGCCCAGCACAGATTGGCTTGCTCGCGGCTGTGGGGCGCTCAAAGGTCTTGGCGTATCCGCGTCCTCGCGTGACCATCGTGTCCTATGGCAAGGAGCTTGTCGACGTCGACCGCGAACCCGGCCTGGGTCAAGTCTTCGACGTGAACTCTTATTCGCTTGCAGCAGCCGCGAAGGAAGCCGGAGCGGATGTGCATCGCGTCGGCATTGCCGCCGGTGAGCCGCGCCGCGTGCGCGAGGCCTTGGAAACCTACCTGGCGCGCAGCGAGGTACTGGTGATCTCCGGCGCCGTGGGCGGTGCGGGTTCGGAAGAAATCCGCGAGGTCCTCGATGAGTTGGGAGACGTGGATACCTCACGCGTAGCCATGCACCCAGGCTCGGTCCAGGGCTTCGGGTTGTTGGGTGAGGAGCGCATCCCGACCTTCCTGTTGCCCTCGAACCCGGTATCCGCGCTGGTGATCTTCGAGGTCTTTGTGCGCCCGCTGATCCGGCTCTCCCTGGGCAAGCGCAGCGGCCAACGCCGCATGGTGCGCGCACGCGTGCTTAATCACATGGAATCCCGCCCGGGGCGCCGCGGCTATATTCGTGCCCGGCTCATGCGAGATGCAGACACCTCCGACTACCTGGTGGAAGGACTGGGCGGCGCGGCTGGCGCGCCGGCGCATTTGCTGGCTGGACTATCCGAGGCCAACGCGATGATCCGTATCCCGGAGGAAGTTACAGAGATCCGCCCCGGGGACGTGGTGGACGTCCTGTTCCTGACCCAACGCGCCTAGCTGGTCACCGCCGACATCATGCTTGATCCTTTCGGTACCGCCGCGGGGCGCTTTTCCACCCCCGCCAGCGGTGAGGCAAACCCCGACCATCCGGGGTGGCCAGAAGCTACGCCTGCGGTCCGATTGCGAGAATCTCGTGTCTTCCCGCGCGGCGCGACAGTGCGCCTGCGCCCCCTGCTGCGCCGGGACGGTGAGTCTTGGCGGTGGCAGCGCATCGAGGATAGGGATTTTCTTAAACCGGTGGAGCCGACTCTGCCGACGTCATGGGATGCGGCACATTCGCAGTCGGCATGGTGGAATCACTTGATGTTTCTGCGTGATTCGGCTCGCGCCGGAACGGTGGTGCCGCTCGTCATTGATGTCGACGGGCAGTTCCGGGGTCAGTTGACCTTAGGCAATATCCAGCACGGAGGGGTCAGCGAGTGCTGGATTGGCTATTGGGTTCATTCCGCGGTACACGGCGCGGGGGTGGCTACTGCCGCCTGCGCTCTCGGAGTGGACCATGCCTTTTACCGTGTAGGGCTGCATCGTGTGACGGCCACCTATCTGCCGGAGAATCCTGCTTCCGGCAAGGTACTGCACAGCAACGGGTTTCGGGATGAGGGCTTCCTGCGCCGCAACCTGCATATCGACGGTGCGTGGAGGGATCACCACTTCTTGGCACTGAACCGTGAGGATTTTGCGTCCGGGGCGGTCGAGCGCTTGCGCGCGACGGGCCGCCTCAGCGGTGTTTAGCCAATGCTGAACCGGTCGATATTTTGGTCAACTACCTCTGCTTTCACTTAAGTAACAACCTTGTAATTTATGGGCTCGTTGATGCCCACAGGCCAGGGCTGGGCGGCTAGAGTAGGGGGCCTAGTTATATTCCCTTTTTCGTCGACCCCTGAAAGTGGGACACAGCCGCATGATGACTGCCGTGCCGATCATTCTCGTAATCGTGTTGTGGCTCTTCATCCTCGCCCCGTTGCTTTTGCGTTCGCAACGCCCGATGAGCCATACAGGTGAGGCCTTTGAAGAGACCCGCGTGCTCTTCGAAGGCGATTCCGGCTCCGTGCCGGGCCGCCGTAAGCCGCGCTTGGGTAAGGAAGATATCCGCATGAGTTCCCAGGCAGAGGCGCAGGCTGGTGCTGAGGAGGCAGACTACGAGCTGGTCGAGGCCGAAGGAGTCAGCGAGGATTCTCAATCCGGCCCTGTTGAGACCGCTGCGACTGATGCTGCCGCGCAGTCAGATGTCGCCGACACGATTGACGGCGAAGTTGTTGAGGCTGAAGATGCGGAAGAGGATTTCGAGCTAGCAGCGGAACCTGAGCATGATGCCGAAAAAGAGCACGACCTCGATAATGACATCGAGAGCGTCGAAGCGAACGCCGCCGAGGTTTTCACGGCTCCAGCCAACGCTAGCGTCGCAGAGGATGCCTACGGCTTGGATGACTCCTATACCTCTCCGGTCGATTTGATGTATCCGGGAGCTATTGACTCTCTGGGTCAGACGCCGGAGGACTCTAACGCCGAGGAAACAGACGGCGCTGATGATGCTCCGGAGCCGGAAGAGACCACAGCGGTTGACGGCGAGAGCATTGATGTCGCAGAAACGAACTCTGCGGACGCTAAAACCAATGGCAGCGATACCGAGCTCTCCGCGGAAGAGCTTGCCTTTGCGCAGCGCCGTCTTGGCCGCGGCGGCTGGGATCCTGTGAAGGAGAAGGAGGCTTCGGCCACGCGGTACCAGCGCCGCCAGCGCACGCTCATTGGCCTAGCCGTGGCAGTGGTCGCAACGGTTTGCCTGGGCATCGTCGTGGGCGGTTGGACGTGGTGGTTGGCGGGCATCGCTGGTGTTGTGACCACGGTCTACCTGGTGGCGCTGCGCGCCCAAGTACGCCGCGAGCAGGAGCTACTTCGTCGTCGCGTCTACCACCTGCGCCGTGCGCGCCTGGGTGTGCGCAACGCGGAAAATCCTGCTGAGTCGCTGCCGCCGAACCTGCGCCGGCCGGGCGCCCTCATCTTGGAAATCGATGATGAAAGCCCGGATTTTGATTACCTTCCGGTGTACTCGGAGGATGATTCCGACGGTGGTTTCGACGGCCCCCATCCTTCCCCGCGCCAGCGGCGTGATGATCTCGCGGCACGGCGAGTCGGTTAAGTGGCACGCGAGTGTGTCTTGTGCCTAAGCGCGCTGAGCACTAGGCCGACCACACTCCCGAGCTCCCGCGGCGATGTGAGCCCAGAAGGTGGGCATCCACCATCCCGATGGCCGTCATGAGGGAAAAGCAGGTCACTGGGCCGACGAACTTGAACCCGGCCTTCTTCAAAGCCTTGGACATGTCCAAGGCTTCTTTTGTGTATTTCGGGATATCTTCTTCGCTTTCCGGCGCGATGGTTTCTTCAGGCAAGAAGCTCCATATGAATTCGTCCAACCCGCCCTGCTCGCGCAAGGCCACCGTGGCTCGCGCGTTAGCGAGCACCGCGTTGATTTTGAGACGGTTGCGAATAATTCCTGGATTGTTCATCAAACGCTCGACTTCCTCCTCACCAAAGCTGGCCAGAAGGTCCGCATCAAACCCCACGAAAGCAGCGCGGAAAGCATCACGCTTGCGCAGTACTAGCTCCCAGCTCAGCCCTGCCTGGAAGCCTTCCAGACAGAGGCGTTCCAGCAGCGCGGATTCTTCGTGGACAGGCATGCCCCATTCAGTGTCGTAATACTCCTTGAGCAGTGGGGAAGTCATTGCCCACGCGGGGCGGCCAAGCCCTGCCGCGTCATAAACAAGTCTCGTATCATTTGCCATTTGTGTACTAGTCATGCCTTTTTAGACTGTAATACTTACTCATTGGTTCCCCGCTTCGTGCTCCAGCAGTAGCCGCTTTGCGGCAACGCCCCCGCGGTAAGACCCCAAGCCGCCGCTTGCTGGTACGACGCGGTGGCAGGGCACCACGATAGGCAGAGGGTTGCTGGCGCAGGCGCTGCCTGCGGCGCGGGCAGCTTGGGCGCTCCCAGCCGCGGAGGCAAGGCGTGAATAGGTCCAGCGCTCACCGAAGGGAATATCACGAAGCGCGCGTTGTGCTCGGGCGCGGAAGGTGTCAGGAGATGCAGGGACGTCGAGTAGCAGCTCGAAGTCTCGCCGCGTGCCGGCGAAGTATTCGGTGATCTGTTGGGTGGCCGCGACGAGAACCTTAACGCTCGACCAGGCGCTATCTGAGCGAGCGGTGAGGCGCCGCTGGCCGTTGAGATTTGGGGCCTCGTCAGGGAAATACACCTGCGATAAGCCTCGCGCGGACCCTACGAGGGTGAGGCGGCCGAGGGGAGTGTCCAGTGAAGTCCACAAGTGCATGCTGGGAGGGAGTCCTTTCGGAGAGAGGTGGCCATCCAGGGTAGTCTATGAACCATGAATAGACCCGCCGTACGCGATGCCGCGCTCCTGATCTTCCGCGCGGTACTGGGAGTCATCTTCGTGGCGCACGGTGTAGACAAGATGTTTTTTAGCGGAATGGATGAAATAACCGGGCAGTTTTCCGCACTTGGTGTCCCGCAGCCGCATACTTCCGCGTACTTGGCTGCCTTCGCAGAAATGCTGGGAGGCGCGGCGCTGGTCGTAGGCCTGCTCACCACCTTTGTGGCGGGGGCTTTGGCTCTCCTCATGGCCTGTGCTTTGTATTTTGTGCACATGGGCAATGGCCTTTTTGCAGCCCATGGTGGCGTCGAGTATCCGCTGGTTCTCATCGTGTCGCTGCTCATGATTGTCGTTTTTGGCTCTGGCCGGGCCAGCGTGGATGGGGTGCTGAGCCGTGCTGACGCATGAGCAGGTGCAGGCGGCCATTTCCGCACAGCTGGACGGGGAAGCCCCGCAGCTCTCACCGGATGTTATTGAAGCGCACGTATCGGGATGCCCCGAGTGCGCGGCTTTCCGGGATAAGGCGGCAGCCCTAACACATTCCTTGAGCCTCGTGGAACCGGCAGGCGTTCCGCCGCAAGATTTGTCTGAGGTGATCCTCGCCGGCGTGGAGCCGGAATGGCAGCGCGCTTCCAGCACGCGGCAGGCGTCGCTGACGTTGGCGCGAGTATCCCTCGGAGTGTTGTCCCTGGCGTTTTTGGTGTGGGCGGTCGTGGTCGTTGTTAGTGCCTCAGGTTTGACCACCTTATCGAGCGAAGGAACCCTCGCGGAAGGGGCTGACCCAGGGCGCGCGCACCTGCTGATGGAGGCTGCGGCGCTGCGTTTCGGCCTTGCAAGTGGCTTGGCTTTTGCGGCATGGCGCCCCGCTTCGGCACCTGGATTGTTGCCGGTAGCGTGCACGATGTTCGCATTCCTGTGCGGTTTTACCATGCGCGATTTTGCCCTGGGCAGCGTCGCCGCGGGGCAGGTTTATATCCTCATCGGCACGGGCTTGGCCACCGCCAGCTTGGGCTGGGCCTGGGCGGCGGACCGGGGATTCCTGCTGCGGGATATTTACCGGACGTTGTCCGCTAGCCCGCGTTAGGACCAAGATGGCAGCCACATCATGGAGCTGTACCACGAATCCGGTATGAGGTATCCATAAAGAATCGGGGAGAAGTAGGCGAACATCGCCACCACGAGCGCGGCGTAACACACCGTGAGGAAGGTACCCAAGGGCATCGCGGTACCAAAGAGTCCTGTGAGCCAGCGCCACTGCACAACACGGCCGCGCCCAATCATTTGTCCCAAGGCCAGAGATATCAGCACGATGACAAATGGGATGAACGCCGTGGCGTAAAAGAAATACATTTGACGGTCGAAAACGGCCAGCCAGGGCAGGAATCCCGCCGCGGCACCCACGAGCGGGATGAGGAAGGCGCGGTTGCGGCGAACGAGCAGGGACCACAGGCCCCACAGCACAGCTGGGATGACCAGCCACCAGATGGCGGGAGTGCCAAAGAGATACAGCATCTTGCGGCAGGAGTTGCCGTCCCCGCAGGAGATGTCCGTGGCGGAGTAGTAGAGGATAGGGCGTGCAGCCACCAACCAAGCCCACGGCTTGGAATCCCAGGGGTGGCTGTGCCCACCGGAGGTTGTCAAAGAGGCATGAAACTCCAACACGGAAGAGTGGTAGTAAAACCAGCCGGCGAGTGGCTCGGGGAGATAGAGCAACCAAGAGCCCTCTTCAATAGTGCCGTCTACTTTGGCGTGGCGGTAAACAGCGGTTTCATCAGCGAACCACGCACGCCAAGACCAGGTGTACAGTGCCACAGGAACCGCGACGATCGAGGCGAGGGCCGCTGGCGTATCGCGTACCAGCGTGCCCACGATGTAGCGGCGCACGCCGTAGAGGCGGCGCAGCGCGAGGTCCGAGAAAACGCTCATCAGACCGAAGAACATGATGTAGTACAGGCCGGACCACTTGACCGACAACGTCAGCCCCAGGAAAACGCCGGCCGTAAAACGCCACCACCGGAACCCAAAACGGGGCCCGAAGTCGGAGTCACCCATGGTCCCCGACACGAAGGCGGCGTGGAGGCGCTCACGCATCTGCTGGTGATCCCGCGCCAAAGCCCACGCGGCGGCAACCACAAAGAAGACTTGGAAGATGTCGAGCATTCCGAATTTGGAGGCTACGAGCAGTACGCCATCGCACACGGCGAGCAGGCCAGCCAGGAATCCCACCTGCCACGAACCAGACAAGCGGCGAGCCAGCGCCATGGTGAGCATTACTGTGCCCACTCCGAAAAGCGCGGCCATGGCCCGCCATCCCAGTGGGGTATAGCCGAAAAGCGCTTCTGATATCGCGATGATCTGCTTGGCCAGCGGCGGATGCACAACCAAGCCGTAGCCCGGGTTAGATTCAATACCGCCGAGGAAGAGGTTGTGCCAGCTGGTGACCATGTCCCAGGCCTGCGGAACGTAGTGCTTTTCGTCGAAGACGGGTGTGCCTTCAGAAACCGGAGCAGCCAGACCAATGAATCGTGTGAGAAAAGCCAAGACACCAATGATCGCAGTGCTGATCGAGTCGGCCCGGGTCCAGGTGTAGGGCCGAGGGGCAGGCGGTGCCGGCCGGGTATGGGCGCCACGCGTGGCGGAGGGGCGCGTGCGCTTGCGGCGGCCAGATCGATCTGTAGGGGTTGCGGTACTCACCCGGAAGAGTCTAGCTTGCATGTGCAATGCTGGGGAGTATGAGTCTTCAGCTTGAACCCCTGCCCCGCGGTGTCATCCTCGCCGCCACGCCGCTGGGAAACCCCGGTGATGCTTCCGCCCGTCTCATGCACGCTTTGGGCCACGCAGATGTGATTGCCGCGGAGGATACTCGCCGTGTCCGCAACTTGGCCCAGGCGTTAGGAGTAGAAATCCGCGGCAAGGTGGTCTCCAACTTCGACCACAACGAGGAGGAGCGCTCACGCACGTTGGTCGCCGCTGCCCAGACGGGAACCGTACTTGTCGTGTCGGATGCCGGCATGCCGGTAGTTTCTGATCCGGGGCACTCCATCGTGACCGCCGCCGTGGAGGCGGGCGTGCCCGTGACGTGTTTCCCCGGGCCCTCTGCGGTGCCGACTGCCCTCGCCCTGTCGGGCTTAGGGGTAGGCCACTTTCTCTTCGATGCTTTCCCGCCGCGCAAGCCCGGCCCGCGTAAGGCGTGGCTCGAGTCCTTGGTGGGGGAGCAGCGCGCTATTGCTTTCTTCGAGTCCCCACACCGTTTGGCGCAGACGCTTGGCGACGCCTCTGAGATCCTCGGCGCCGACCGTCGCGCTGCAGTGTGCCGCGAGCTGACGAAGACATATGAGGAGATTAAGCGTGGTTGCTTGGGCGAGCTTGCCGAATGGGCGCAAGAGAATGCGCGGGGTGAGATCACCGTAGTGATCGAGGGCGGTGATGCCGCACCCGTGTCGTTGGAGACCCTCGTGGAGCAGGTCCGCGCAGAGGTTGAACGCGGCGTGCGGGCCAAGGATGCCTGCAAGCAAGCCGCCGCGGGAACGGCGTGGTCCAATCGTGAGCTTTATGATGCCTACCTTGCTGCCCGTGGCTGAGCTGCACGAATAAGAACAAGTGATGGCCGTCTCTTTCGCGGGAATCGTTATGGCATCGTTATGTCACCCGGCGTGGTCGCGGCGCGCGCGGTAGGGACGCCATACCTCGGAAATGCTTCCAAACAGGCTGGCAAGCTGCACAGTTGCGGTCCAGAACCGGCAGTTGCAGTGGAATAACGGTCGCGTAAAGAAGCTCGTGACAGATGCTTGAGGAACGCTATATGCCCGAAATGCATGTGGCGAATAGTCTTTTTGTTTCTGATTTAGTTTGACTAGTTGATGAGACAGCACCAAGGTCGGTAGGTATGACAGACTCGACCAATTCAGACAATGTGAAGGACACGGAGGTGTCTTCGGCTGCCTCCCAAGAACAGAGCTCGCCGGCGGCGGTGGAGGACTACCGCACTGTCGACGAGCGCCTCGAGGCATCCTCAGCCACGAGCCAGCTCCAGGATATGCTCACCAACAAGGCGTTCGATCCTGCGGCTGCAGCTACCCCAGTAGAAGAACAAGAAGAAACCGACGAGTTTGGGCCCGGCGGCATCGATTCACCGATTGACTGGACCATTGTGGGGTTCGCCGGTCTGCTCATCGCTGCCATCGTGGCATGGGGCTTGGCAGCGCCGGAGAGCTTTGCTTCCTTCTCTGGTAACGCGCTGAGCTTTGTTGTGAATAACTTTGGATGGGCCTATGTGCTCTTCGGGACCATCTTCGTTATTTTTGTTATTTGCATTGCTGCTTCTAAGTTCGGCACCATTCGCTTGGGCAAGATCAACGAAGAGCCGGAATTCTCCACGGTCTCTTGGATTGCGATGATGTTCGCGGCCGGCATGGGCATCGGCTTGATGTTCTACGGCGCATCCGAGCCACTTAATTACTTTAAGAACGGTGTCCCAGGCCATAGCGAGCACGAGGTAGGAACTTCGATGGCCACGGCCATGTTCCACTGGACCCTGCACCCGTGGGCTGTATATGCCATCGTGGGTCTCGCCATTGCCTATTCCACCTTCCGTATCGGCCGTAAGCAGCTGTTAAGTCAAGCCTTCGTGCCACTGATCGGTCAGCGCGCGGCCGATGGCTTCGTTGGCAAGATCATTGATATCTTGGCCATCTTTGCCACAGTCTTCGGTACCGCATGTTCACTGGGACTGGGCGCTATGCAGATTCAGGCCGGGTTGGAAGCCTCCGGAATCATTGAGAACCCGACTCAGAAGGTCGTCATCGGCATCGTTCTCGTTTTGACCTTGGCCTTCCTTCTATCTGCCATGTCCGGCGTGGGTAAGGGCATTCAGTACCTGTCCAACACCAACATGGTTCTGGCGGCTCTGCTGGCCATTTTCGTGTTCATTTTTGGCCCCACGGTGTCGATCCTGAACCAGATTCCGGGTTCCATTGGTAACTATCTGGCGAACTTCACTGAGATGATCGCTCGTACCGCCGAGTCTGACAACGGAACTGCTGGTGAGTGGCTGTCGACGTGGACCATCTTCTACTGGGCTTGGTGGGTTTCCTGGTCGCCGTTCGTGGGTATGTTCCTCGCCCGCATTTCCCGTGGTCGTTCCGTCCGCGAGTTCTGCGTTGGCGTGCTTCTCGTCCCGGCTGGTGTCTCCACTGTGTGGTTTGCCATCTTCGGTGGTACCGCTATTCACATGGAGCAGAAGGGCAACTCTATCTCCGGTGAATCTGCCGAGCAGGAGCTGTTCAACCTTTTGCAGAACCTGCCTGGTGGTTTCATTGCAGGCATCGTTGCCGCTCTGCTGCTGGCTACGTTCTTTATTACGTCGGCCGACTCGGCGTCGACAGTCATGGGCTCGATGTCCCAGTCCGGTGCAACCACCGCTAAGCCGTGGCTATCCGCAGCGTGGGGTGTGCTCACTGCAGCCGTCGGCCTGACCCTGCTGCTGTCGAGCGAGGATTCCCTATCGAACCTGCAGAACGTCACCATCGTGGCAGCACTGCCATTCCTCTTTATCCTCGTTGGACTCATGTTCGCTATTTTCAAGGACTTGAGTAACGACGTGATTTACCGCGAGTACCGCGAGTCCCAGGCCTTCCAGCGCAAGCTGGCGCGTGAGCGTCGCCTGCACCGCGAGTTCCAGCGCGAACAGGCCTTCAAGGCCCGCCGCCGCCAGCACAGCAACAAGAGCTAGTTCTGGCGCGAGCATTTCTCTGATACACCCCCTCACTGCATTGCCGGTGAGGGGGTGTTCGATAGAGTAGAGGCCATGACTGAGACAGTTGTCGTTAATGTTGCTTGGCCCTATGCCAACGGACCCCGCCACATCGGACACGTGGCGGGTTTCGGCGTTCCTTCCGACGTGTTCGCCCGCTTCCAGCGAATGCGTGGCAACGACGTCCTCATGGTTTCCGGTACCGACGAGCACGGCACCCCGCTGCTCGTGCAAGCGGATAAGGAAGGCGTGACGGTTCGTGAACTGGCGGATCGCTACAACCGTCAGATTGTCACTGATCTGGCTGGGCTCGGCCTGTCTTATGATCTCTTTACCCGCACCACCACCCGCAACCACTACGCCGTGGTGCAGGAGCTGTTCAAGGGGCTGTACGAGAACGGCTACATGCTTAAGGAGACCACCCAAGGCGCTATTTCGCCGTCCACGGGCCGTACCTTGCCCGACCGCTATATCGAGGGCACCTGCCCGCTGTGTGGCGCCGAAGGCGCGCGCGGTGACCAGTGCGATAACTGCGGCAACCAGCTCGATCCGGTAGATCTCATCAACCCGGTGTCCAAGATCAACGGTGAAACCCCAGAGTTCATCGATACCGAGCATTTCCTGCTGGACCTGCCTGCGGTCAAGGACGTCCTCGAAGAGTGGCTGAAGACCCGTGAGGATTGGCGCCCGAACGTCCTCAAGTTCTCCCTTAACCTGCTGGAGGATATGCGCCCGCGCACCATGACCCGCGATATCGACTGGGGTATTCCCATCCCGGTGGAAGGCTGGGAGGACAACGGCGCGAAGAAGCTCTATGTGTGGTTCGACGCGGTGATTGGTTACCTGTCTTCTTCCATCGAGTGGGCCCACCGTACCGGTAACCCGGAGGCCTGGAAGGACTACTGGCAGAACCCGCAGGCGCGTCACTACTACTTCCAGGGTAAGGACAACATCACCTTCCACTCCCAAATCTGGCCAGCGGAACTCTTGGGTTACGCGGGCAAGGGCTCCAAGGGCGGTGAGCTGCACACCTATGGTGAGCTCAACCTGCCGACGGAGATTGTGTCTTCGGAATACCTGACCATGTCTGGTTCTAAGTTCTCCTCCTCCAAGGGCGTCGTTATCTACGTCAAGGACTTCCTGGAGGAGTTCGGCCCGGATGCGCTGCGCTACTTCATTGCCGTGGCTGGCCCGGAAAACAACGACACCGACTTCACCTGGGATGAGTTCGTGCGCCGCATCAACAACGAGCTTGCGAACGGCTGGGGCAACCTGGTCAACCGCACGGTGTCGATGGCCCACAAGAACTTCGGCGAGGTCCCGGCTCCTGCGGCGCTGGAGCCGGCAGACAAGGACATACTGGCGCTGGCGGAGGAGACCTTCACCACCGCCGCGGAATTCCTCGAGCAGTCCAAGTTCAAGCAGGCCATGACCGCCATCATGCACGTCGTCGGCGAGGCCAATGCCTACGTTGCTGCGATGGAGCCGTGGAAGCTGGCCAAGGATGAGACTCAGCGGGAGCGTCTGGCCACCGTGTTGTGGACCGCGCTGCAGGTGGTCTCCGACTGCAACGTGATGCTGACTCCGTTCCTACCCTTCACCGCACAGAAAGTGCACGAGACCCTGGGGCGTGAGGGCGTCTGGGCCGCACAGCCGCGCATTGAGGACGTGGTCGATGATATGCCGGTCGAGCTCGTTGGCGTAGACCTCCCGCCGGAGAACCATCCCTACCCGATCATCACCGGTGACTACTCGGCGCAGCAGGCTGCGTGGAAGCGTGTCGACATTACTCCGGGTACTGCGCTGCAGAAGCCGAAGCCGTTGGTGGCTAAGCTCGATCCGGAGCTCGGTGAGACCGGCCCAGAGTGGGCCCCGGTTCAGAAGTAAAGGCGTGGGCTCGGCGTTTCGGCGCTCCCTGGCGCCCGTCCTACTCTTTGTCGTTGTCTGTCTGACCGCGCTAAACCTGCGTTCGGGCATTGCCTCCGTGGCACCGGTGCTGGGGCAGATCCAGGACTTCTTCGGGATTAGCTCCGGCCAGGCGGGTTTGCTTACCGCACTTCCGGGGCTGTGCTTCGCGGCCATGGGTTTGGCAGCGGTTCCCCTCGCGCGCCGCGTGGGGCTAAGCCGTACCTTGGCCGGCGGCACGCTGGCCTTGGTCGTGGGGCTTGGCCTGCGTCCATGGGTAAGTAGCTTTTCGCTTTTCGTAGCGCTTACCCTATGCGTTGTTGCCGGCATCGCGCTGGCAAATGTGCTGCTTCCCGCATGGATCAAGCAGCATGGGTCGGGCCGCACGCTGGTGGCGCTGATGACCACCTACACGACGATGTTGGGCGTTTCCAGCGCCCTCGGCCCGCTGTCCGCGGTGACACAAAAATCGTGGCAAGGTGCGTTGTGGATCTGGTGTCTTCCCGCCATTGCCCAGTTAGTGGCTTGGATAGTGGTCCTTCCGCAGGCTGGAAGGGACGTCGCCCACGGAACGGTTGATGGCGCGGGCGCGCAACGTCCCATGTTCACCTCGCCCACAGCGGTGGCCATGCTCTTTTTCTTTGGATTGCAGTCCACCATGGCCTATGTCCAGATGGGCTGGCTACCGCGCATGCTGGTGGAAAAAGGCGTGGGTGAGAACACCGCCAGCGTGGCACTTGCCGTCATCGGTGTCTTCAACATTGCCGGCGGCGTTGTCATGCCGTGGCTCATTTCTCGCTTGGACCGCCTCACACCCGTACCTATTGTGCTGGCGCTATGCACATGCGCTGGGTGGGGTGGGGTTCTCGTGGCTGCGGACGCCGCCCCGCTGGCCTGGGCCAGCCTCATGGGGATCGGCGGCATGTGTTTCCCGCTGGCGCTGGCGCTGCTCACCGCCCGCACGCGGAGCGCGCTGACGACCGCGCGGTTGTCCGGCTTCGTTCAGCCGGGCGGCTACATCCTAGCGGGCCTGGTACCGCTGTCCGTGGGAGTGGTGCGCGGGGCCACCGGCGATTGGACCGCTGTGCTTATTGGTCTCATGGTGCTCAGCTTGTGCATGCTAGTCGCGGGCCTGCGTGCGACGACGCGTGTCTACATCGACGACGAGCTCGCTGCCTAGCCGGTTCTCGACAGTTGGGGTAGCTTTTGGGTTACAACGTTAGATAGAGTTAACGTCTCGCGTTATTGACGTGTTGCGTTATAAGGGGGTATGGTGCGTTTATGATTCAGTCGTTCGCGGATAGGGCCACTGAGCGTCTATGGAATCGAGAGAGGGTGCTCTCGATTGATTCACGTATTCACTCGGTAGCTCTTCGCAAGCTGAGGCAATTGGGCTACGTTCAGAGGCTCGATGAGCTTCGGATTCCTCCAGGAAATAGGCTCGAAGCTTTGAAGGGCGATCGGCGGGGTCAATATAGTATTCGTATCAATGACCAATGGCGGATCTGCTTCCGGTGGACCGCTTTAGGGCCAGAGGAGGTTGAGATCGTTGACTACCACTAACAAGCTCCCCCCGGTGCACCCAGGTGAAATCCTTATGGAGGACTTTCTCAAGGGCATGGGGATTACCCAACACAAACTCGCTGTTTCGATAGGGGTCCCGCCTCGACGTATTAACGAAATCGTCCACGGAAAGCGGGCTATTACCGCCGATACGGCTCTTCGCCTTGCCAAGTACTTTGGAATGTCCCCACAATTTTGGCTCGGGCTGCAGACTCACTACGACTTGGATGTCGCAGAAGACAAAATTCTTGCTGAGTTGGACGATATTGTGCCGCTTCAGGCAGCGTCGGCTTAACACGTTTGCCGTCTGTGACCGCGTAGCGCAGGATAAGTTGTTTAAGCCGAAGTCGCCGTTGTTGCCAAAGTTTCCCGCTTTGCCTCAAGATCTGGCCAGATCTTTGGCAACAATGGCAGTGCCGTCACTGAGGCGGGGCGTAAGACAGTGCCGTCGCTGGGGTGGGGCGTCAATCCTTTAGGGGCGGTCGAAGTCGTGCTGTAGGTGCACCAGACCGAGGCGGACACCATCCTTGGTGTGGATATTGGGCATGCGGCCGGTCTCCACGAAGCCAAACTTCTTATGCAGAGCAATGGAGGACTCGTTGGTGTCCACGATGTAGGTAATCATCGTCTCCACGTAGTCATTTTCCTTCGCGTGATCCATGAGCGTGTCCATGAGCTCGCTGCCCACGCCCATGCCGCGCGCAGACTCCGCAATATAGATAGAGTCCTCCGCCGTGCCGTAGTAGATAGCCGGGGTGACAAACTGGAAGTAGGCGGCCCAGCCAACGATTTCATCGTCATCGACGGCGACATAGACCGGATAGCCTTCCTTGTCCATCTGCGCCAGCCACTTTTCGCGGTCTTCTACGGATTCTTGCCATGTCACCAGGTTGGTAGCTGGTTTCGCGGCGGAGGCAGAGTTGTAGATGGCGGAGATTGCGGGGGCGTCGGCAAGCTCTGCGGGACGAACGTGCATGATGTTCCTTAAACCATGAGTTGCAAGTGGGTGAGGTCTATCCAGCGCCCAGCTTTGCGGCTGACTTCTTTTAACGTTCCTACAGTGGCAAAGCCGAACTTCTCATGCAACTTGATAGCTCAGCGTTAGGGGCTGGCCTAAGTCGGTGACTACACTCGCAGCCATGTCTAAGAAGAAGCCACGCCCCACGCCCGTGCCCGCCGAAGGTATGAGCCAGCTTATCGACGCCCATACGCACCTCGCCTCCTGCCGCGACGCCGACGCTGACCTTGTTGCCCGCGCTCATGCTGCTGGAGTTGAGCGCATCGTCACCGTGGGTGATGGTTTGGCCGAGGCGGAGAAGGCTTTGGCCGCAGCACACGAGTTCGACAACGTGTATGCGGCCTGCGCGATTCACCCGACAAAGGCTCAAGAACTCGATGAGGCCGCCCGCGCGCGCCTGATCGAGATGGCAGCGGACCCACGCTGCGTGGCCATTGGGGAAACGGGGTTGGATACCTACTGGATTCACCACGAGCCGGAGCGCACCGCACCCCTTGAGGCCCAAGAGGAAGCGCTGCGCTGGCACGCCGAGTTGGCGGCGAAGGTGGGCAAGACACTGATGATCCACAATCGTGAGGCTGATGAAGATCTTATGCGCGTACTGGGGGAGTGCGCCCAGGCGCCGAAGGTGATGCTGCACTGTTTCTCTTCACCGTTGGAGGTAGCCAAAGAAGCCCTTGAGCGCGGTTATGTTCTTTCCTTCGCTGGCAATGTGACTTTCAAGCGCAACGAAGAAATGCGCCAGGCCGCAGCGCTTGCCCCAGCCGGCCAACTGCTCATTGAGACGGATGCGCCGTATATGACACCGGAGCCTTTCCGCGGTGCGCGCAACGAACCATCCTTGATCGGGCACACCTATCGCTGCGTGGCCGAAGCGCGCGGTCAAAAGGTGGAGGATTTGGCTGCCGAGGTGGCTGATACCTTCGCGCAGGTCTTCGGAGTGTGACGATTCTCACCCAACGCAAAAGCGCTGTTCATAGGTGGCGCGCGTGCTTGTTGTGGCAAGTGTGTTGCTAGTGGTCCTGGCGTGTACATACGTCTCGATCGTTGAGTTCTGTTACCGTATCGTTATTCAAAGTTAGTCCGGCCTTGATGTTGCCGGCCGGCGCGCCCAGAGTGCGCCATGACAGGTGCCAAAGGTAGGAAGCTGCCTTTCGTGCACACAGCATCGCAGAGACGAGTAAAGGTTTATGTCCCCGAAGAAGCAGATCAAGCGAATCAATAACTCCCGCTCCTTGCCGCTGCGCATGGCCACCGGCGGTGTGCTCGGCACCCTCGCCGTGGGCGGTGTTGTTGCCGTTGGTGCCCAGAAGGACATCACGCTCGACATCAATGGTGAGACCACCGAGCTGGCTACCTTCGCTGGCGATGTCAACGCCGCTCTCGAAGCTGCGGGCGTCAACGTCGGGGGAGAAGACGTTGTTTATCCCGCACTGTCAGAGCAGGTTTCCGACGGTGATTCGATCACCGTTCGTACCGCTAAGCCGGTTGCGGTGACCATCGATGGTGTTGAAAAGCAGCTTTCCTCCACTGAACTCACGGTCTCTGACCTATTGGGCGGCCTCGATGGTATCGCCCCGGGAGCTGCCATCACTTCCGGCTCCAAGACCGTGAAGGAGGATGAAACGGTGACTGAGGGCATGAACCTTGAGGTTACGTCCCCGAAGATCATCAAGATTTCTGACGGCGGTTCCGTCTCCTACGCCAGCGTTGCCGCTAAAACCGTAGAAGACGTGCTGGAAGCCCGTGGTATCACCGTGGGCAAGGACGACCGAGTATCCCCAGCGTTGGATACCCCGGTTAAGGCCGGCACGGCCATCACTGTGGACCGCGTCGAGATTTCCGAGGAAGAAAAGACCGAAGACTTCGATGCCCCCGCCGACTTTGTCGACGATCCTGAGTTGGAAGAGGGAACCGAGGAAGTCCGCGAGGAAGGCACCCCTGGTTCCCGTACCGTGACCCGCAAGATTGTGAAGGTCAACGGTAAGGAAGAGTCCAACGAGATCATCAAGGAAGACGTCCGCACTGAGGCTGTCGCCGCCGTGATCGCGCGCGGCACCAAGCCCAAGTCCACCGCCCCGGCCGTTGCCGAGGGCTCCGTGTGGGATGCCCTGGCGCAGTGTGAGGCTACCGGCAACTGGTCCATCAACACCGGCAACGGTTTCTCCGGTGGCCTGCAGTTCACCCCGTCGACCTGGGCTGCTTTTGGCGGAACCGAGTACGCCCCGCAGGCATGGCAGGCCTCCCGCGAGCAGCAGATTGCTGTGGCCCAGAAGGTTCAGGCCGCACAGGGCTGGGGTGCATGGCCCGCCTGCACCTCGAAGCTTGGCCTGCGCTAAAGCTTCCGAGCCGCGCGTATTAGTCTGGATGACATGACACAACCCCACCTGCTAGGCCCGGTGGAAATCCGCGAGCTCGCCGCTGAGCTCGATGTGACGCCGACGAAGAAGCTGGGCCAGAACTTTCTCCATGACCCCAACACCATCCGGCGCATTGTTGCCGCTGCGGACCTGAGTTCGGAGGATCGCGTGGTGGAAGTCGGCCCTGGTCTGGGTTCGCTGACCTTGGGGCTGTTGGGAGAGGTGGAGCACGTCACGGCAGTCGAGATTGACCCGCGTCTGGCAGGCAAGCTTCCGGACACCGTGGCCGCGCGGGCGGTCGACTTTGCGGAGCGCCTCACCGTGGTGGAGAAGGATGCACTCACCGTTGAGGCGGGGGAGCTGGGGGAGCCGACCGCCTTGGTGGCCAACCTGCCCTATAACGTGGCCGTGCCGGTGCTGCTCCACCTGTTGGAGGTCTACCCATCGATTCGCCGTGTTCTGGTCATGGTGCAGCTGGAGGTAGCTGAGCGCCTCGCCGCCGCGCCGGGCAGCAAGGTCTATGGCATACCTAGTGTGAAAGCATCTTTTTATGGCCCCGTCCGCCAGGCCGGCACGATTGGCAAGAACGTGTTTTGGCCGGCACCCAAGATCGAGTCAGGACTGGTGCGTATCGACTGCACCCGCCCTTTCGACGAGGAGCTGCGACCACGGCTCTTTGCGCTCATCGACGCCGCCTTTGCCCAACGCCGCAAAACGCTTCGCGCCGCCTTAGCGGGCTTTTATGGTTCCGCCGCGGCAGCAGAGGAGGCGTTACGCGCGGCGGAAATCGATCCGCGCCTGCGCGGTGAGAAGCTGGGCGTGGAGGACTTCGTTCGATTGGCGGAAGTCTCATGAGCAAGACGGTAAACGAGTCCCCGCAGCTTTGGCAGGCGCGCGCCCACGCCAAGGTCAACCTACACTTGGGCGTCGGTGAGGCCCGCGCGGATGGTTTCCACGAGCTAGCTACCGTCTTCCAGTCTCTCGACGTGCACGATCGCGTGAGCTACCGCTGGAGCGAGGGAAGCACCGTGGAAGTCACCGGCAACCATGCGAAGGGCGTTCCGGCAACGACCGAGAATCTGGCTTGGCGCGCGGTGGAATTGGTGGCACAGAACCTCATGCTGCCGGCTGCTGGAACGCTCACGATGGAAAAGAGTATCCCGGCCGCCGGCGGCATGGCTGGCGGTTCTGCCGATGCCGCCGCAGCCCTGCTTCTGGCTAATCAGGCGTTGGGTACCGAGTTTGGCCGCGAGCCGCTCAGTATGGAGAAGCTCTACGAGCTTGCCGCGGATCTGGGTTCCGACGTTCCTTTTACCCTCATGGGTGGCACGGCCTTGGGGCGCGGGCGCGGCGAGCTCTTGACGCCGATGCTCTCGCGTGGGCGTTATATCTGGGCAATCATCACCAATGTGGAGGGCTTGTCAACGCCCTCTGTCTTCCGCAAGCTGGACGAATTGCGCGCTGCCGGCCGGGGAAGCACACCGCACCTCGACACTGAAGCCGTGGGGCAAGCCCTCGTGGGCGGCAACCCTCGCGAGCTCGCCGCGGTGATGCACAACGACCTCCAACCGGCAGCCCTTTCGCTACGCCCAGACCTGCGCAAGATTCTTGATACTGGTGAGGCCGCCGGCGCCCTCAAAGGGATTGTCTCCGGCTCTGGGCCAACCTGTGCCTTCCTCTGTGAAGATGAGGAGACCGCGCAGGAAGTAGTGGCCCAGGTCTGCGCCGATAACCGCGGCACCAATGGCCTAGTAACCACGGGACCGGCGTCAGGCGCCACCCTGTTGTAGGGGCAGCGGCTGCGTTCTTCGTTCAGCCACGCTGAGACACTAAGATGAACTCTCGATATGGCGAACCTCATTAACCTTGAAAATGTAACCAAGTCCTTTGGTCTCAAGACCCTGCTGGACGGGGTCTCCCTCGGCGTGCAAACCGGTGATCGTATCGGCATCGTCGGCGTCAACGGCGGCGGCAAAACCACGCTGCTGGAAGTTCTCACCGGCATCGAATCCCCGGACTCGGGCCGTGTGTCCCACAATTCGGATTTGCGCATGGCGGTGGTAACCCAGCGCTTTGAGCTGGAGGAGTCGCTCACCATCGCCCAGGTCATCATCGAGCCGCTTGGGTTGGAGACATTCGAATGGGCGTCTAATGCCAAGGTGCGTGATGTCCTCGGTGGCCTTGGCATCGTCGACCTAGGGCTAGACACCCCTGTGGGCTCGCTCTCTGGTGGTGAGCGCCGCCGCGTCAACCTGGCCGCCGCACTTGTTCAAGACCTCGATATTGTGGTGCTCGATGAGCCGACCAACCACCTTGACGTCGAAGGCGTGCAATGGTTGGCCAGCCACTTGCTTTCGCGCAAGCTGGCGGTCGTCGTCGTCACGCACGATCGCTGGTTCCTCGACACCGTCGCCACCACGACCTGGGAGGTGCACGATGGTGTCGTCGATGCTTACGAGGGTGGCTATAACGACTGGACCTTTGCCCGCGCCGAGCGTGCCCGCCAAGCTGATGCTATCGAGCAGCGCCGGCAGAACTTGGCGCGCAAAGAGCTGGCGTGGCTGCGCCGCGGGGCACCGGCCCGTACCTCGAAGCCGCGCTACCGCATTGAGGCGGCTGAGGCACTCATCGCGGATGTTCCTGCGCCGCGTGACAAGGTTGAGCTCATGGCCTTCTCTAAGCAGCGCCAGGGGCGCGTCGTCATTGAGCTTGAGGATGCCAAGGTCACAACCCCGGATGGCCGCACGCTGGTGGATCACCTCACCTGGCGGCTGGCGCCGGGCGAGCGCATCGGCCTCGTCGGTGTTAACGGTTCGGGCAAGACCACGCTGCTGCGCGCCCTTGCGGGTGAAGTAGGGCTCGCCGCCGGCAAGCGCATCGAGGGCAAGACCGTGCGGCTGGGCTGGCTTCGCCAAGAACTCGATGACTTGGATCCGCAGCGCCGGCTTCTCGACGCCGTCGAGGACGTCGCCACCTACGTCCACCTGGGAAAGAAGGAGCTCTCCGCCTCTCAGCTGGCTGAGCGTCTGGGCTTTTCCGCCAAGCGCCAGCGCACGCCGGTCGGCGATCTTTCCGGTGGTGAGCGCCGCCGCCTGCAGCTGACCCGCGTGCTCATGGCAGAGCCGAATGTGCTGCTTCTCGACGAGCCCACGAACGATCTCGACATCGATACTCTTCAGGAGCTGGAGTCTCTTCTAGATTCGTGGCCCGGCACCCTGGTGGTGATTTCCCACGATCGTTACCTCATCGAGCGCATCGCCGATAACACGTATGCGCTGTTTGGGGATGGCAAGCTCACTAACCTGCCGGGAGGCATTGAGGAATACTTGCGTCGCCGCCAAGAAATGGAAGCTGCCACCGCCCGCGGCGTTCTCGACTTGGGGGAGAGCTCCAAGAACACCGACGAACAAAGCGCGGAAGCCGCCCCGACCAAGCGTTTGAGCTCTCAGGAAGAGCGCGAGCTGACCAAGAAAATGAATGCGCTGGAACGCAAGATGAGCAAGCTCGACGACAAGACCGCGAAGCTGAATGAAAAGATGGCACAAGCCGCGGAGAAGATGTCCTCTGGTGAGGGGGACAGTGGTGAGCTAGCGAAGCTCGACACCGAGCTCAAAGCCGTTGCCGCCGAGCGCGAAGAACTCGAGATGGAGTGGCTGGAGCTGGGGGAGAAGCTCGAAGGCTAGTGCTTGACGGTTTGGCCTAGCCCTACCCAAAGAACCCGGCGATAGCCAGCATGGCCGGCAGGGAGAGGAAGGTGGTGAGGAAGACCGTATCGCGCGCCACCGTTTCTCCCGATTGGTAGGTCGCGGCATAGTTGTAGACGTTCTGCGCGGTCGGAAGCGCGGCCAAGATGAGCGCTGCGTAAAGCTCGTTGCCGCTCAGCCCCAAGGCTAGGCCTGCCGCTAAGGCGATGGCTGGCATGGCAATGAGCTTAAGAACCGTGGCGGTAATCGTCGGCAGGCGGTCGTTGGTCAGCAACCCTTTACCTGTAAGGGAGGCTCCGAAACTCATGAGGATCATCGGAATGGAAGCACCACCGAGGATCTCGAGGGGCGCCATGATGACATCGGGGACCTGCCAGCCAGCCGCAGAAACGATGAAGCCAGCGATGGCCGCGATGACGACAGGTGCCGTAAGTCCGGAAACCACGGAGCTGGCGATCGAACGCAGGCTTGTCCCCTGAGCGTTGAGGCCGGCGATGATGAAGGGGGAGAGTACCGCCATCTGGAGTACGAGTGCTGGCACCACAAAGGTGGCATCACCGATGACATAGGTCGCGATGGGCAGTCCAATGTTGACGGAGTTGTAATAGCTTGCCGCTGCCGCACCGGCCATCGTTTCTGCTCCGCTTCGCCGGAAGAACAGTGCGCTGAGCAACCCATACAGTGCCATCGTGGTGACTGAAGCAATCGCAATGACAGCGACAACGGGAGAGGTGAAGGCAGAGGTATCTGAGGTGGCCACGCTGGAAAATATCAGCGCCGGGGTGGCTGCCCAGAACGCTGTGCGGTTGAACTGCAGGCGCGCCTCGCCCTCGCCAATAACGCCTCGGTGAGCCAAGAAGAAGCCCACCCCGATAACCACAAAAATGATGGCGAAGCCGGTTAAGACGTCCAGCAACAGTGATCAACCTTTCGAATAATTGTGAAAGCTAGCCTTCGGTCATTCTTTCACGTCGTGGCGCTGACGCCGGCAGGGGATAACAAAGTGGTATCGAAAATCCCCTAGAGCCGAGCAGACCTTCACTGCGCTCGCAGTTGTATGGCACGGTAGAAGGCATGAATTCCTTCCGTCGTGTTTCCCGCCTGTCCGCTACTGCCGCCGTGGCAGCATCCCTTAGCGCCGCTTTGTCGGTCTCCGCGGCCCAGGCCGCCCCGGCCAACTTTTCCTCCGCACAGCCGCAGGAACTGAACCAGTTGTCCTCCCAGGCCGTTGAGCAGGTCAACTCTTTAGAGATCGAGCTGCCTGCGCAGGCTTATGACCTGGCCAAGCAGTACAACGTCCAGCTGCCAGGCTTCATCAAGAAGCCGACCCCGGCCGTGGCAAATGAGCTTGTCGGTGCAACCCACGCCCACCTGCTGAAGCAGGGCCACCACGAGGATGCCAACGCCAAGAACATTGCCCAGGAGTGGGCAAACCAGGCCGCGGCTGGCAAGGTCACCTTCCAAGACAATGTTGGCGATGGCCTGACTCACCTGGAAGAGGGCAGCGGCAACATCTACAAGCTCACTGAGTCGGAAGCGAAGGACCGCGTGAACTGGCTCAACCGCGACGTGCCCGTGACCAAGACCGATGGCACCGGTTTCGGCGTATCCCAGGCCTTTGATGGCACCCACGTCTACGTAGCGGAGTACTTCTTCAACTAAGCCGCCGCGCGGTTTATGAAAGCCGCCCTAGCAGAAGGCCCTGCCGCCTCAGGCAGGGCCTTCTGCACGTTTTCGTGGAGAGCGTTACAGTGGGGCACATGATTTTGATCAACGTACAGTTCCACGTTAAGCCCGAGTACGCGGATACCTTCCTGGACGAGATTGACTGGTACACCAAAGCATGCCAGGCAGAGCCCGGCTGCATCGACTTCAAGTGGTTCCGCGATCCGGAAGACAAGCAGCGCTTCCTGCTGCTTGAGTCCTACAAGGATGGCACTGACGTCGACCACGTCAACACCGAGCACTTCAAGCGCTCCTGCGAGGAGTTCCCGAAGTACCTGGTGGAGACCCCGGACATCATCAATACTTCCATTCCAGGTAAGACGGAGTGGGATAAGATGGCTGAATTCTCGGTCTAAACCGCATGCTTAAACAAAAGCCGCCCAGCTGTGAAGCTGGGCGGCTTTTCGTGATTCTTAGGTCTTTGTCGCTTAGCTGGAGCACACTGTAGTGAGGTTCTTCTCCCCGTCTGCGTACTGTTCGAGGGCGGCGTACAGAGCATCCGCGTACAGGTGCGCGCCTTCGGGTAGCGGGTGGACACCGTCGTCGTAAAGCATGGCAGGATTCTCCTGCGCTACTCCGCACCAGTCTGCGATATAGACGTTGTCGTGCGTCGTTGCGGCCTCGATGATTTCGGCGCGCGCCGGCCCCATCCAATCGCGCTCACCGTAAGGCAACACGAGGACCAGTGTGCGCTCGGAGCCAACGATGTCGATGAGCTCGTCCATTTGGCCCTCAAACGTAGCTCCGTTGGTGCCCAAGCCCATAAATACGGTGGAGCGCAACTGCCCGGAATCCTTCAGCCCCTGAACCACGGGCAGGGCTGCCGAATAGTGGCGGGAGATAGCAGCGTCGATACTGATACCCGGGAAACGCTCACTAAGTGCTTCGGAAGCAGCAAGCATGACAGAATCACCGATCGCACTGATTTCGTTGCCAGTGGGTATCGCGCGCTTCTCCTTCGGCTTTGCAGTTTCCGAGGGCTGTGCCGGAGCGGAGCTAGCAGCCTGCTCGTTGGACTGCGCCATGCGCTCGAGCTCGCGCTCTAGTTCGCTCTTATCCTCCGAGGTCACCAGGGCATAGCCCACACCGAGCAGAGATAGCACGACGATGACGGGGACTGCAGGCCACAGGGCCTTGCCAAAGCCATCCTTAATCTCCTCCATGCTGGGGCGTGCCGACCAATAGGCATGCCACGTGGGGCGGAATCCGGCGCGGCGGAAGGGGTTTTCTACAAACTGGTAGGTCACCTCTGCCAGCAAGCAGCTCAGCGGAAGGCAAAGGAGACCCAGGAGCCACGAAGGGGCATCGGACAGCGCGTGGACAATCATGACCATCGGCCAGTGCCAGAGGTACAAAGAGAAGGAACGCTGTCCCAGCCAGCGCATCACGCGGGTGCGGAAGATCCAGGTAAGGGGGCCGGTTTCTCGCACCACTCCCCAAATCATCGCCGCGCCGAGCACACTGGTGAGGACCAAACCACCGCGGTAGGTGAATTCGCGGTCCGCGCCCATCCATACCAGTTGGGCAAGGTAAGCAACTAGTGCGAGAGCACCAACGGCACCGGCAAGAGTGCCCTTGTTTGCTGCCGGCCAAGAGTCGGCGTCGACGTCCTTGTCGGTGGAGGTCAAAAGCAGGGACAACATTGCGCCAATGAGGAGACCGAAGGCATGGGTATCGGTTCCGTAGTACACACGGGTGGGATCCTCGCCCGGGGTGAAGATGAGCGCCATCGCGACGGCCGAAGCAATCGTGAGGATCAGCGATACCGCGATGGGCAGACGCTTGGGCTTGCGGCGGGAAATGGCAAAGATGCCAAACATCAGCAGGGGCCAAATCAGATAGAACTGTTCCTCGACGGCCAAGGACCAATAGTGCGCGAAGACCTGCACTTCATTTGGCGCAAAGTAGGTTTGGCTGGTGGCGATTTGGGTCCAGTTGTTGACAAAGAAAAAGGTGCCCAAGAATTGCTGGCGGATGCCTACTGCTAGGTCGCCGCCGATGAGGGCCACAATCGCAGTACATATCGAGAGGACCACGAGGGCGGCGGGGAGAATGCGCCGGAAACGGCGGATCCAAAAATCCTTGAGGCTGATGCGCCCAGTCGCGTTGAATTCACGGACCAGCAGCGAGGTAATGAGGAAGCCGGAAAGGACAAAGAACATGTCCACGCCGAGGTAACCGCCGGGGAGGATATCCCCGAAGAAGTGATAGATCACTACGGCGAGCACCGCGAGACCACGCAGACCATCCAAGCCCGGTACTTGACGCAGCCGGGCGCGTCGACGGCGTGGTTTGGTTGCAGGTGAAGTTGTAGACGGGGCGGCTGTGCTGCGGGCGGATGCACTGGCAGCGGCAGGAGCCGTGGCGGGGGCCGTAGCCGCAGTGGCGGACGTCGCGCTTGCCGTTGCGGCGCCTACCGCTGCCGCGGTTGCAGTTGCCGGAGCCGCCGCAGCAGCAGTGGATTCTTTCGCTACTGGCCGCTTTGCTGAACGGCGCTTTTCTTGTTTTGTGCTCAGTACCCCGACGGACTGTGAGCGACGAGCCAGAGCCCGCGAAATCTCATTCTCGGGCCCGGCGGTTTCTTTTTTCTTTTTTCCCTTTCCCTTTCCCGGTTCTTTGGTCTGTTCAGGTGCCTCGGCCTTGATGGCCTCAGTGCGCTGGGCTTTTTGGCGCTCTTCGCCCTGTGCAGGATTCTTAGTAGGCTTGGGAGTCTTTTCTTTGTGTGCAGCCGGTGCCGGAGTCGAGGCAGGCTTCTGTGTTGTGGCAGCTGTAGGGGACTTTGCCGCAGCGGGCTGGGAACCTGGTGTGGCGGCCGGAGTCTTGCTGGCACGGCTGGTCTCCGAGACCTTGTTTCCCGGAACAGAAGTCTTGTTCTGCTGCTCAGAACCTGTTTTCTGCGGGGCAGGGCTCTGCGTGATCGGGCGGCGAGGGACGGTGCGTCGTGGGCCGCGGCGGCCAGTCGAGACTACGTCAGCCTCCTCGCGGGCTTTGACGAGTTTGGCCTTCTTCACCGCCGCAGCTTTGGGAAGGGCGCTCGGCGACAAGTCCAGGGTGAAGTCTTCCGCTGGCCGTGGGCGCACGCGGCCAGGCCGCGCGGCTGGGCGCTGAGTGCTGGGCCGCTGAGCTCTGGGCGTAGCGCTTTTATCCGAGGTGGTGGGCTTGGCGGGTGAGGTCGACTTTCCAGGCTTCGTGGTGTCAGTAGGTGCGGTGGATGGAGAAGCCGATGAGGGCTTGACAGCCGTAGTGGACTTAGTAGACGCGGCTGAGACTTTAGATGCAGTAGTCGACGTTGAAGAAGGCTTCTGTGAAGCGGAAGGGGAGTCCGGAGTGGAACTCGATGTGGATGATTCGCCTTTTGCCAAGCGTGACACCATCGACCGCAAAAACTTCTTCACTTCACACTCCGCAGGTAGACACCGTGGTTCGGATACTGAGGCTTAGTAACCCGAGTAATCCTACTCTGTGCGCGTGGCTAGTCGGTCAAGGAGTCAGGGGAGCGTGTTAGGTGCGCAAAAGCTGGCGAAGCACGGTGCTGACGCCGTTGTCAGTATTGGGAGGGGCAATGATGTCCGCTAGGTCTTTCAGCTGCGGATGTGCGTTCTCCATCGCGACGGCTGTCCCGGCAGCGCGCAGCATTTCGAGATCATTGAGGTAGTCACCGAAGGCCACGGTGGCGGTGATGGGTACGTTGGCGAGTTCAGCGAGCTTGACTAAGGCTGCACCTTTATCCACGCCGCGAGCCATGACATCGAGCCAGACTTTGCCCGATACCGCCACGTTGTCCTCCGGGACAGCATCGACGATGGGGGCGTAGATGTGTGCCTCTGAACCGGATTCGCAGAAGATGGCGATCTTGATGATGTTGCTATCGGGGACGGCGTCTAGGTCTTCGACCCACGTGACCGCCTTGTAGTACTTGGAGATCTCTGCGCGGGCTGCATCGGAAGCATCCCGCGCGACATAGGCGGTTTCAGGTGAGCACAGCACCACGGTGTGCTCCACATCCATGGCCGCTGAGGCCTCGCGTGCTGAGTGTACGGTCGCTTCCGAGAGCGGGAAGGTCGCAATGATCTCACCACCACGCATGACCACCGAGCCATTTTCAGCGATGAAGGTTTCACCTTGCGGGAACATCTGCTTGAGTGTTGCCAGTTGGCGCCCTGAGGCCGGAACTAGCTCGCATCCATGGTGCGCGGCAAGCTCCTGCAGCTCCGCGAAGTCCGCTGGTAGTTGGCCGTGGGCATCGAGGAGCGTGCCGTCCATGTCAAGAGCAACAAGTTGTGGGAGCAAAAAAGTCACACCAATCTAAACGGGTTGGGCTAAAAGCAGAAACCATGTCCAAGGTAGCGCCAAAAATAGGTGGCTGAAACATTTGTGATATGGAACACTGGTGCGCATGACTATGACTGATCCAGTACTCGTTTCTGTCCGCAACCGTACCGGAGTCCTTGAACTCAATCGCCCGAAGGCTCTGAATTCTTTGAACCCGGAGATGATTGACATCATCCGCCGCTCCCTCGAAGCGTGGGCGCAGGATGACGAGATTGAGCAAGTCCTGATTCATTCCAACAGCCCCAAAGCCTTTTGCGCCGGTGGCGATGTGCGCCACGCACGGGAGGGAATCGCGGAAGGAAAGTTGGAGAAGGTCGATGCCTTCTTCGCCAGCGAGTACCTCACCAACGGTGATATAGCCGAGTTCCCGAAGCCCTATATTGCCGTCATCGACGGGGTTGTGATGGGTGGTGGATTGGGTATCTCCATGCATGGTTCGCACCGCGTGGTAACTGAGAAGGCCTTCGCGTCGATGCCCGAGATGAATATCGGCTACGTCACGGACGTGGGAGTGGCCTATGCAGCGCAGCGCATGGTGGGCACACGCGGAGTAGCTTCGCCGGGCTTGGCAAAATTCTGGGGGCTCAGCGGCTACCGCATGTATGCCGCGGACATGCTGTGGACGGGTGTCGCAACCCACGTGGTTAAGGATGCCGCTGAGTTGATTGAGGCAGCTATCGAGCGGGGCATCGACGCCGCACTGGAGGATCTAGCTTTGCCGGCACCACAACAGCCGGCGCCGTTGGAGCAGGTAGCCAAAGACTTGGAGGAGACCTTCGCGCTGCCGACGTGGGAGGAGATTTCTGCAGAGCTCGACAAGCGCCCAACCATTGCCGGCGAAGTACGCCGCCTCATGGCCGCCGCCTGTCCAGCCGCCATCGTTGCGGCCAATGAGCTTTATGAGGCGGAGGCTGCTGTCGACGATATCCGCGAGGCCCTCCTACTGGAGCTCAAGCTGGGCATGCACATGTACCGCCGCCCCGATTTTTCCGAAGGCGTGCGCGCGGTGCTGGTGGACAAGACCCAGGATGCTGCGTTTAACCCAGCGACCACCGAGGAGGTTGACGCCGAAGAATTCCGCGCAGTGTTGAACTCCTAGTTAGGACTTATAGGCCACGTGCCTGCTGATAGGCGGCGCGCGCCCGGTGTTCATCCACTCCTTCAGGCACGGCAACGTTAAGGGTGGCCTGCGTGGCGGCCGGGGTCGGTGCGGGCAGATGGAAGGCAGGGGCATCGGTCAGCGCCAGCCCCTGGCGACCATCGGGCAGCTGCACAGGCAATAGGGTCCACAGTCCCAAGACCGGCATGGCTAACTGCGGCAGGCGCACCGAGCGCGCTTCGGGGATCGACACACGGGCGCGAATCAGCTCGGGGAGAGCATTGTCATAGCCGAAGCGGCGCAGGTTCGCCGCTGCTTGGGCGGACATGGAACTAGATAGCTCGTCCGCCCATGCCCAGGTGAACGTGTCCGTGGATGCGTCGAGAGTAGCAATGAGGTGGGCGGGAACCGTGAGCGAACCATAATCAGAGTTGACCACGGTGCGAGACGTGCCAGGGTCGAGGTCCGCAGACAGGTTGGGGAAGCGGGCCTCCAAGAAGAAATTATGCTCGGTGGCAAGAAAGTGGGCGTCAGCCAATACATCGCGTGCGCTAAGCCCGGCCTGGCCTGAGGGGTGGGGAAGGGCCGCGATCCGAGTGCCGTGGAAGCGCGCGAGGCCTTCTGCTGCCACCGGTGCCACGCCTAGATAGGAGGCGAGCTCAGAGGTAGCAAGGCGCTCGTCGACGCCCCCTTCGACATCCCCCGAGCGTTCGAGCCCGGCCAGGATGCTAACACGGGGATCCGGGGGGAGCTCCGTGAAATCGACGGCGACGAGTGCTTCGCCCTCACCCTGTGGGACGCGGAGAACGGGCCGGTCACCCACCAACCGCCGTGCTAAGCCGCGAAGCAGGGCGGAATCGGGCTGTGGTCCGTGGAACTGAGGTTGGGGCGCTTGTTCCGTCAAACCCGTGGCCCAGTGCAGTTGTCCATCCTGGATGGTGGCTAGACGCAGCCCATCGAAGTCATAGCTCCCTGAATCAGTACTAAAGCGCACCACCGCGCGCTGGTCTTGGTCTGGCTGCGCTGCTTGTCGGGCTTCGGGGGCGGGGGCAGCGGGCGTGAAGTTCACTTCGACGTCGCGCACGTCGCCCAATCGGGACGCAAACGTGGCGTCGATGCCGGCTTGGATAAAAGCGCCTGCGGAGTACAGGTTCTGGGCGGAATCCATTAGTGCTCCTTGACTTCGTTTTCTTCCCTGCGGAAGGGGTGTTCGATAGCCTCCTCGTAGGCGTGGAGGAGGGCTTGGGTGGATTCTACCCAGGAATACTTTTCAGCCTCGCGGCGGGCGGCAGCGCCCATCGTCTCCCGGCGGGCAGGGTCTTCGAGGAGTCCGACCGTGGCGCGGGCCCAGGCCTCATCATTGGCGTCGGGAGCGATGAGGTGCCCGGTCACGCCTTCTTCAATGACGAAGGGGATACCACCAGCATTCGTGCCGACGACCGGCACGCCCGAGGCGAAGGACTCGAGTGCTACCAGCCCCAAAGTCTCCGTGGCGGAGGGGAAGAGGAAGACATCCCCCACGGCGAATGCAGCGGCGAGCTCCTCGCCAGACAGGTAGCCGGTGAACACTGTGTGCACAGGATCGAAGCTAGCCTTGAGCTCCTCCAAAGCGGGACCATCGCCAACGATGGCTAGACGGGCGTCGCTAAGCTGTGCCCGCACTAGCTGCATCACGTTATCGAGGCGCTCCAAGTCCTTCTCTTTGGAGACCCGCCCGATATAGGTCACCAGTGGGGCATCCGGGTTACCACCGGTGAGGCGCTCGCGCATCTGTGCTGTGGCGCGGTCAGGGTGATAGGTCTGCGTATCCACCGCCTTGGGCCACAACTGCACGTTGCGGATCCCCATCGTCCGAGCCTTATCCACCATGGGGCCAGAGGTGCACAGGTTCACCGCCGCCTGGTTGTGCAGGTACTTCAGAGCGGCTTCGGTCAGCGGCCTGGTCCACCCAATCCCCAGCGCATCGACATACTCAGGGACATTGGTATGGAAGCTGGCCACCAGCGGCACGGCATCGCGCTGCGCGGCGAAGACGCCGAGGGCTGCAGTCCAAATGGGGTTGACCGCGTGGATGACATCGGGATCGAAATCTCGGATCTCCTTGAAGAATTTCCACGAAGGCAGGCCAAACTTGATCTCCGGGTAGACCCACAGCGACAGACTGGGGATGCGGGTGACCTCGAAGCCGGCATAGGAGTCAGGAGCCTTGCCCGTGGCAAAAATCCGGACCTCGTGGCCTATCGCGGCCAACTGGTCCAGCGTGCGCGTCAGGCGCGTGACCACGCCGTCGATCTTGGGCAGGAAGACCTCAGTAACGATAGCGATGCGCACGAAGGTTTAAGCCTCCGTGGAAGGAACGCCGGCGTGCTGCTGGCGCGTCCACAGCGACTGCGCCGGAATCTTGGAGCGGTCCGCGCGGTCGGCGTACTTACGCGCAACCTCCTCGACCTCATGGAGCAACCCCTCCGACAAGGTGGTCGGCTTCAGCCCTAGTTCGAGGAAAGTGTCGTTGGTGACGTGGAGTTCATTCTCCGCGGATTCCTTGCGCGGGTTCGGCACATAAGCCACTTCCGCACCAGAAATCTTCGCCAGCAACTCTGCCAGGTCACGCACGCGGTGGGTTTCGGTCATCTGGTTGATGATCTTCACGCGCTCACCGCGTGCCGGCGGGTTCTGCAGCGCTAGCTCGATGCAGCGCACCATGTCACGGATGTGGATAAAAGCGCGGGTTTGTCCGCCGGTGCCGTGCACGGTCAGCGGATAACCAATACCGGCCTGAATGAGGAAGCGGTTGAGCACCGTTCCGTAGTCACCGTCATAATCAAAGCGGTTGATCAGGCGCTCATCCTTCTGGGTCTGCTCAGTGTGCGTGCCCCAGATGATGCCCTGGTGTAGGTCGGTGATGCGCAGCTCATCATTTTTGGCGTAGTAGGCAAACAGGTGCTGGTCCAGCACCTTCGTCATGTGGTAGACCGAGCCCGGATTGGAGGGGTAGAGGATTTGCTGCTTGACGACGCCATTCTCCCCCGCATCCACCTGTACATCCAGGTAGCCCTCCGGGATCTTCATGCCGGCGGTGCCGTAACCGTAGACACCCATGGTGCCCAAGTGGGCGACGTGGATATCCTGCTCAGACTCGACAATGGCGGCGAGCAAGTTGTGGGTGGCGTTGATGTTGTTATCCACCGTGTAGCGCTTGGTGCGCGAGTTCTTCATGGAATAGGGGGCGGCACGTTGCTCAGCAAAGTGCACCACAGCATCTGGGCGCTCGGTATTCAGGAAATCCAACAAGCCGTCGTAGTCCTGGGCCACGTCGAGGTTGCGGAAGCCGATGGTCTTGCCGGAGACCTCGGTCCACGCAGCCAGGCGCTCCTCAATGGAGGCGATGGGTGTTAAGGATTCCGCGCCCAACTCCTCATCGATGGCGCGCCGGGAGAGGTTATCCACGATGATGACATCGTGGCCTTGGTCGGAGAGATAGAGGGAAGCGGGCCAACCGCAGAAGCCGTCTCCGCCGAGAATCGCTACCTTCATTTGTTATCTCTCCACATCACTGTCGGGGGCATGAGTTAGGGCGCCGCCGACGATGGGGGAGAAACCCGTCGCGGCGGCAAGCACTTTTCAATACCTTACCGTTGACAGCCCTCACATGAGGGCCCTTAACGGTAAACAGTGAGTGAATGTTTCCTCAGGCTGTACCGCTAGGGTGAGGCTCGGTGCAGGAGCTGAAGGCTCGGAGTCCGTATTAGCTCCGACACGACGCCCTGTACACTGGCCCGCATGCTCGAAGCCGTGCTCAATGCCTTTGCCGATTCCGTCAATGCTCTACTGATCGGAATCCTGGTAGCTATCGGCATCATGCTTCCGCGGGGCAGCTACCGCAAGATCGCGGCCCTAGTCATCGTCGGTGATTGGTTCGGTGTGCTCACCGCAGCCGCCGTGGTGATGTTTGTGTTCGTCGGTATCCAGGACAAGGTGGCTGCCGCACTCGAATCACCACTGCTTGGCTGGGGACTGGTGGTCATCGGCCTGGGACTGGGCCTTCTGGCCTGGCGCTCCAAGGGCGAACCTAATGACATGGTGCAGAAACTCCTCGGCCCGCTGCGCACGCCTTCAGCCAAGACTGTCGCGGTGGGTTATGCCATGGGGGTTATCCAGTCCTTGACCTCCGTGCCCTTCTTCTATGGCCTGATGCACCTTGCGGCAGGGGACTTTAGCAACACCGTTAAATACGGCGGCCTTTTCTTCTATGCCACTTTCGCGCTCTCACTGCCTACGGTGTGCGGGCTTTTCATCGCTGTGGTCCGGGCGAAACCGCACTCCTGGGCCGGTCGCGCCTTCGCGTGGGCGCGGGAGAACTCCGCAACCGTTGCGCTGTGGAGTGGCTATGGCGTGGCTGCCTTCCTAGTGATCATGGGGCTTGTTTCCCTGCTCTAGGGCTTCAGCACTGAGAGCAATCGATGGGTGGCTTAGCTCGTGGCCTTAGCTTGCGGAGCAGAACTGCCCTAGTTGCCAAAGTTCAGGTCAGATCCCGCGGCGAGTTCAAGAGTTTTGGCAACAACGGCAGTGTGAAAGAGTCGTGGCGCTAGTCGTAGAGGACTTCGTCGAGAGGGAGGGCTTCGCCAAGCAGCGCCTGCTTCTGAGCAATCTCGACGTAGCGCGCGGCGTGCGGGATGAAGGCGGCGGATTCCTCAGGGCTCAACTCGCGGCGCACCTTGGCGGGCACCCCTGCGGCCAAGGCGCCGGCAGGAATGTCCTGGTTTTCGAGCACCACCGCGCCGGCGGCGATGAGAGAACCTGGGCCCACGGTGGAGCCGGAGAGTAAAGAAGACTTCATCCCAATCAGCGTGCCTGCGCCCACGTGCGTGCCATGGAGCATGGCCATGTGTCCCACGGTGACGTCATCCTCCAGCACACAAGGTTTAGCTGCTTCAACGTGGATGACGCAGTTGTCCTGGATATTGACGCGCGCCCCAAGGTGGATGGAACCGACGTCCCCGCGCAGCACGCTTCCATAGAACACAGAAGAATCTGGCCTGATGGTGACGTCACCGATGATGGTGGCATTCGGGGCAATCCAGGCGCTCCGGTGGATGCGGGGAGTGCGGCCTTGGAAGGGGAGGATGAGCATGGTGGACTAGCTTTCTTCAGGGGTGGTTTCGATCGATACGGCGAGGGACTCGGAAATTTCATAATCGCCGGGCTCGGCGCTGATCCGGGACAGCGTCTCTCTTTCCGCAGACGACAACGGGATGGCCCAGCCCCGCTTGGGATCGTGGACAGGGCGCTGTGTCTTCGCAGTGGGGGAGAGGTGCACTGTGGATTGCGGTCCGCGCAACTGTGCGGGCTCGCCGGAATGGGCCACCTCACTGAGCACCTGCGCACCGGCGGGGGAGGTAGCCAGGATGATGAGACCGCTCGCCGTGTGCACGGACAGGTGATCTAAAGAGACCTCGACAGCGTGGGGATCCGGGGAAGCCAAACGGACAGTGCTGGAGCCGCCGAGTTTGTCGATGACATCCTTAACCGCAGAAAACAAACCCATGGCGCGATCCTAGCGCGGGGGTACCATCGAGCACTGTGATTGACGCGAAAGATACAGCACTCGTCATTGAAGGCGGCGGCATGCGCAATTCCTATACCGCCGCGTGCATCGTCAAGCTTCTGCAGGAGGAGGTGGAATTCGGCTGGGTTGGAGGCGTTTCCGCGGGCTCCTCGCACACCGTGAACTTCCTCTCCCGCGATGTGAGTCGCTCGGAGGAATCCTTCGTAGACTTTGCCAAGAACCCCAGCTTCGGTGGCCTAGGTTCGCTGCTGCGCGGTAGCGGCTACTTCAACGCGGAGTTCATCTACGAGAAAGCCGCGGACCAGGACATGCCTTTTGACTGGGAAGCCTTCGAGGCCAACCCGGCACAAATGTGCATTTCCGCCGCCCGTGCCGATACCGGGGAGAGCGTGTACTGGGGGCGCGAAGACATAAAGACCCAAGACGACCTGATGGTGCGTGTTCGCGCCTCTTCAACGTTGCCGCTGATCATGCCGATGCGCGTCATCGATGGCGTGCCTTATGTCGACGGTGCGATGGGCGAGTCCGGTGGCATCCTCATCGAGCAAGCGGAGAAGGCCGGGTTCGAGAAGTTTCTTTTCCTCGGTTCGAAACCGCGTGGGTACGTGCGCCCGGAAGTGGGGCGGCCGGCGGCGCTGCGGCGGGTCTTCCGGAAGTACCCGGCTGTGGCGGAGGCGATGATTGCGCGCCCACCACGCTATAACGCCTCCAAGGAGCTACTCCTGGAACTGGAGAAAAAGGGGCGCGCTCAGCTTTTCTTTCCGGAGGATATGCAGGTGGCTTCGACCGAGCGCTCGGTGACTAAGCTGCGTGCGAACTATGAAGCCGGGCGCGCTCAGACCTATGCGGAGTGGCCGGCGTGGAAGGAATTCCTCGGCAGCTAACTGGCCAAGCTGAGGCGCCATTTTTAAATCTCCTTTCTGCTTCAGACGTGAGACGGAGCACCCTTAGCGCAGAAAAGCGTCTTTGAACGTGGTCTTTTGCTCTCGCTTTCCTACAATGGCCTTTCGTGTTGGCTCTATTTGATGGAAATATTTGGCTGAGCATATTCTTTGTTGCCTTGCTCGGCACGTTGTTCGGCATGATCCCCTTCGGCCCGCTGCGCTTCGGCGCAGCCGGCACCTTGTTTGTGGGACTGGCCATCGGCGCCTTTATCGAACTCGACGGAACGATTTTAAGCAGCCTGCAAGAGATGGGGCTTGGCCTCTTTATCTATATGCAGGGCTTGTCTGCCGGTGAACGCTTCTTCAAGGGGTTCTCTGAGCAGCTGAAACACATGATCACTGCTGCCATCGCGGTGGTGGGTGCTGCTGCCGTAGCGCTTCTCGCGGGCGGATGGTTGGGCCTGTCACCCCTGCTCTCCGTGGGCGTATTCTCCGGTGCGACGACCTCGACGGCGTCGCTTGCTGTTGCCCAACAACAGACCGGCGAGGAGCTGCCCGCCGTGGGTTATTCCTTGGGCTACCCGGTGGGCGTAGCCGTTGCCATTCTGCTCGTGGCATTCCTGCTCAAGCAGTCCTGGCCGGGTTCTAAAGACAAAGACAATTCTGCGGAGGAGGTTTTCCGCTCCCGCACCATTCGGGTGACCAAGGACATCACCTATGAGGAGCTCGTGGACCGCTTCGAGGATCAATTTGTCATCGCCACGATTCGCCGCGGCAATACCCGCACTGTGGCGGGGGACCATCCAGAGATTCGCAAAGGCGATATCCTGCGCGTGCTCGTGACGAAGGCGAAGAGGCGCGAGCTTACCGCCGCCTTGGGTAAACGTCAGCCCCAAGTACCCTTCGTGGACAAGCGCTTGGTCATTGAAAACGTGGTGGTCTCGAACACCGATATTGCGGGACGAACCGTGGAGGAGCTCAATCTTTTCCGGCGCTATGGTGGCCGCATCGTCCACGTGGAGCGCGGCGATGAGGAGTTCCTCGCCAGCTTCGATACGCACCTTGATGCCGGTGACCGCGTGACGGTGATCGTGGATCAGGACCGTATGGGCGATATTCGCGATTACTTCGGTGACTCGGTTCAGGGCTACTCGCAGCTGAACTGGATCGCCGTGGGAGGTGGCCTGTTCTTGGGCTACCTCATTGCGCTCATCGTGGTGCCATTGCCGGGTGGCACGTCCTTTGAGCTGGGCTTCGCGCTGGGGCCGCTGATTACCGGCCTTGTTCTTGGCGCTCTCCACCGCACGCGTCGTGTGCCGTGGAAGGTCCCGGCCTCTATCAATATGGCTCTTCAACAGTGGGGTCTAGTCATCTTCTTGGCGTCGGTGGGCCTCGCTTCGAGTGAGGCTTTCCAGTCCACGGCCTTCTCCTGGATGGGGTTGAAGTCCATGGTTCTGGCCGCCATCATTACCGTGGTTGCCGTCGCCATCTTCGCTGTTGTCAATAGGTTCCTCGGCCAGTCGGAGACCCGCACCGCCGGCGGTATCTCCGGCATCTTCGGTCAGCCTGCCGTGGTCAACTACGCCACGGGTATGAGCACGGATTCCCGCATCATGACCGGCTACGCGGCCACCATTGTGGTGGCGCAGATAGTCAAGATCGTGGTCATTCCGTTGATGCTCACGTTCTAATCTTTCAGGAATGCAGCTGGGTAGAGCCTCGACGGCTCTCTCATGTGGCTGGTTCTAGTGAGCCTTAATTGCTCTTCAAACTGTTTCGTATGGCGCTGCTCCAGAATCATGCGAGCATAGATTGCCTCAAAAGGGTGGCGCAGCACACAATCCAGCGGTACGATTTGAGTTAACGTCGTACAGTTTGGAGAGTGATATATGGACATCGTCATTGTGGGTGCCGCCCGAACGCCCTTCGGCAAATTACTTGGTTCCCTTTCCACCGTGACAGCGACGGAGCTCGGTTCTCACGCCATCGCCGCCGCACTCACACAAGCACGGATTAAGCCGGATGATGTTGATGCCGTCATCTGTGGACAGGTCTTGCAGGCGGGTGTGGGGCAGAATCCTACAAAACAGGCGGCGCTGGGGGCAGGGATATCTGCGAGGGCACATACCGCTACGGTCAACAAGGTTTGTCTGTCAGGTCTGACCGCGATTATCGACGCCTCTCGGCTCCTGCGCTCCGGTGAGGCTACTGTCGTGGTGGCTGGGGGAATGGAGTCGATGTCACAGGCTCCCCACCTGCTTCCGCAATCACGCAGGGGGAAGAAATTTGGTCCTGTTGAACTTCTCGATCACATGGAGCACGATGGCCTGCGCGCAGCTGACCTCGGAATTTCCATGGGCTCGCTGTCGGAGAAATATGCCGAACGCTATCCGGCCACCCGTCAGGAACAAGATCGCTGTGCGGCACTGTCCCACCAGCGCGCGCTTCAGGCGAGCGAGGAGGGAACCTTCGACAAGGAAATCGCTCCCATCACGGTGAATCGCCGGCGCGATGAGGTCACCGTCTCGCACGATGAAGGCATCCGGGAAGGAGTCACGGAAGAAACTTTGACTGCACTGCGTCCGGCCTTCGAGAGCACGGGCAGCATTACGGCCGGAAATTCCTCACCTATCACGGATGGAGCAGCCTCCGTCGTCCTCACCACCCGCGAGCATGCGGAGAGGGAAGGACTGCCCGTCATGGCAGTCCTTCGGGCGCCCGGACAAGTAGCCGGTCCGGATTCTTCGCTGCAGGAACAGCCTGCCCGTGCTCTTCTTAAAGCCTTAGAACGCGAAGGTTGGGGCGTGGACGACCTCGACCACATCGAGATCAACGAGGCTTTCGCCGCGGTGGTGGTGCACTCCGCGAAGATCCTAGGGATCAACCCCGATGATGTTAATCCGCAAGGCGGAGCCATCGCCCTAGGCCACCCCATCGGGGCTTCCGGCGCACGGCTCGTGGTGCATGCGGCGCACCAATTGGCGCAATCCCATGCTCGCCGCGCCGGGGTCACTTTGTGCGGGGGCGGCGGTCAAGGCGAAGCCCTGTTGCTTGAGGCTGTGAACTAACTCCAGCTCAGTAGCTAGTAGGAGAGATAAGGAGAAGACCATGACGAACGAAATACTTAGCGAAATTCGTGGACATGCCGGCGTGCTTACACTCAACCGCCCCAAGGCCATTAATGCGCTCAACCAGACGATGATCGACGAGATGACGGCGGTGCTCAGGCAGTGGCAGGATGATGACCGCGTCAAGCTCGTCATCCTCCGCGGTGCTGGGGATCGAGGACTGTGCGCGGGCGGTGACGTCGCGGCTTTGTATCACGATGCCCTGGAAGGCGGAACCGCCGGTGCCCATTTCTGGAAGACGGAGTACGAGCTGAACTATCTGATTTCCACCTATTCCAAGCCTTATGTGGCCCTCATGGAAGGCATCGTGCTGGGCGGCGGAATCGGCGTTTCAGCGCACGCCTCGCACCGTATTGTGAGCGAAGATTCCCGCATCGGAATGCCGGAAGTAGGAATTGGGTATTCGCCCGATGCCGGCGGCTCCTACCTGCTTTCCCGGGCCGCAGATCGTCTTGGCCGCCACTTGGCATATACCGCGATCCACGTGGGCGCTGCCGAAGCGATCGACACCGGTTTTGCGGACTATTTTGTGCCCAAGGACAAGCTCGACGCGTTGGTTGAACGGCTGGTGGAGTCGGGTGACCCCGCAGACATCGAGAAATTCACCGAGGAGGTGGGGCGCGGCTTCGGGGAGGAGCGCGCCGAAATGGTAGAGGTCTACGCTGCAGAGACTGCTGAGGAAACCTTGGCCCGGCTGCAGGAACTCACCGCCACGCGCGGTGACGGGCACTGGGCCGCGAAGGCCGCCAAGCGGATGAGTCTCAACTCCCCACTGGGAATCCGCGTTACCGAGGAATCCCTTAACCGCACTGCGTCGATGAGCTTCGCAGAAACCTTGACACAAGAATTCTGGATGTCCGTGAACATGCAAAAGCACAAGGAATTCGTGGAAGGAATACGCGCGCAGATCATCGATAAGGACCGCAACCCTTCCTGGGAGTACGAGTCCATCGGTGCCGTCCCAGCAGACGTGGTGGCGTCTATCCTCGAACCCGGCGAAGGCAGCGTGGAAGCCCCCGCATTTGATGCCTCCGAAGATTAAACACGCTCACCACTCATCACGAGTTATTACAGCACTATCCGAAAGCACAGAAAGGACACTAGATCCATGGCAATTCTTACTGAAAAGCGCGGCCGCGTCGCCCTCATTACCCTCAACCGCCCAGAGGCGCTCAACGCGCTGAACAACGACACCATGCTGGAAGTCACCCAAGCGGTGCAGAAATTCGATGCCGATGCCGAGGTAGGAGCAATCGTTATCACTGGCTCCGATAAAGCCTTTGCTGCGGGCGCGGATATTAAGGAGATGTCGTCGAAGACCGCGACAGAAATGTACAACGCGGATTGGTTTGCGGGCTGGGACGTACTTACCCGCGCCCGCACGCCGATCATCGCCGCGGTCAACGGATATGCCTTAGGTGGCGGCTGTGAGCTAGCTATGATGTGTGACTTCATTATCGCCGGCGACAAGGCCAAGTTCGGTCAGCCGGAGGTCAACCTCGGCGTTACCCCGGGTATGGGAGGCTCCCAACGCCTGACCCGCGCTATTGGGAAGGCAAAGGCCATGGAGATGTGCCTGACCGGCCGCATGATGGCAGCAGAAGAAGCGGAGCGCTCCGGCCTCGTGGCCCGTGTGGTCCCCGCCGATGAGCTCCTCGATTCTGCACTGGAAACCGCAGAGCTCATTGCCTCGAAGTCCTTCGTAGCAACGTCCCAGATCAAGGAACAGGTCAATGCCGTGGACGAGCTCTCCCTGTCCCAGGGCATCCAGTTTGAGCGCCGTACCTTTCACGCACTCTTCTCATCTCACGACCAGAAGGAAGGAATGACGGCCTTCGTGGAGAAGCGTGATCCAGACTTCAAGCATGCTTAAGCTTCGCCGCTCTACTGGGCTTCGGGCCCCTCGACGTCCTCACCGGCGGCGCGGCGAACGCGGTTCGCAGCAGCGATGACGCGATCCTGTTCGCGGGCGGGTAGCGCAATGGACTCGAAATAGCGGTCGAGGGCAGGCCCCGCCGCAGAGGCCAACACGATTCCTTGGTCGGTAACCATCACCAAGGTCGAGCGCTTATCTTTAGGGTCGCTCACCCGCGTGATGAGCCCGTCCTTCTCCAGTTTGCGTACCGTGTGGGTAAGAGATGCCGGCGGGACTTGAAGGCGGGAACTGATCTTCGACATGGGCATGCTTCCCGCGCGCGACCACATAAGCACAGCGAGGACTTCAAACTGGCTATAGCTCACCCCGAAGGGAGTGAGAACCTCTTCGGCACCGTTTCTTAAAATGTGGGCGGCGCGCTCGAAGGAGGAGACCGTGGCCAGGCCACGCGCGGAGTGTGTGGAATAGCGCTTGGCCCACTGGCGGCGTGCTTCGGCAATGATGTCCATGAGCGGGAAAGAGACCTCCTTGTAGCGCGCTCAGAGCGCGAGACAACTATAAATGACCGCCTCATTGTTCTGAGAACCGGGATAGGAGAAGCAAAGGGGCTCTTCCGGTTTCGGGGTGCGTA